>JAYVOV010000074.1:0-34244 GCA_043757735.1 Burkholderiaceae bacterium | reverse complement strand
CGCTCGCGCGGCGTCGCCGTGTCAGCCAGCCGCTGCGCCAGGGCCAGCGCTGCCGCCGCAGCCGGGACGTTGGCGCGCTTGAAGCCCAGCAGCGTCAGGTAACCCTTTAGGCATTGGCCCATCGCGAAATCCGGCTCGCGCGCCAGCGACTCGAACAGGGGCTGCGCGGTATCGGCGCGGTACGACAGGTAGCGGCGCAGCGTTTCGTTGTAGGCCGCGGCGCTGGCATCGGAGGGCGCGGTCAGGGGCAGATGGTGCAGATCGGCGGGCATGGTCTCTTCCTCACGAATCAGTTCATGGATCGGCAGGGCAGCCCGGGGTGCGACCGCCCCCGGCGCGCCCGCCCCGGGTGGGCTCTGGTAGGCGCTCACTCTCCCGGTGGGCCGCGCCCACGCAGGGCTTTCACACGCCCCCGCTGGGTTTTCTCGTCAACCCGGCGGATCTGCGAGCCTCTGGTGGGCTTGGTCGCCCGGCGCGTCTTGGGCACGAACGCCGCCCGATCGATCAGCTCCTGCAGTCGCGTCAGCGCTTCGGCGCGGTTCATGTCTTGGCTGCGATGCTGCTGTGCCTTGATCACCACCACCCCGGCGTCGGTGATGCGCTGGTCGCCCAGCGTCATCAGGCGATCTTTGACCGCCTGCGGCAGCGACGAGGCCAGGACGTCGAAGCGCAGGTGCATGGCGCTCGACACCTTGTTGACGTTCTGGCCGCCAGCACCTTGTGCACGCACCGCGGTGAAGGTCACCTCATCAGGATCGAGAGTGGGCACCGAACGCCTGCGCGTCGCGAATCAGGATAGGTTCAGGACACCGTCAGGACGCAATGCGCACCGGCAAGCTGGTGTAGCCGCGCACAAACGACGACGGCACCCGCGTCGGCTCACCCATTACCTCGATGTGCGCAAACCGCGGCAGCAGTTCTTCCCAGAGAATCTGCAACTGCATTTCGGCCAGACGGTTGCCGACACAGCGATGAATGCCAAAGCCGAACGACAGATGCTGGCGCGGCCGGGCGCGGTCGATGATGAACTGATCAGCGTCGGGGATCGCTTCGCTGTCACGGTTGCCCGACAGATACCACATCACCACCTTGTCACCCTTCTTGATCTTCTTGCCGCCGAGTTCGGTGTCGCACAGGGCGGTGCGGCGCATGTGCGCCAGCGGCGTCTGCCAGCGGATGATCTCGGGCACCAGGCTGGCGACCAGCGCCGGGTTGGCGCGCAGCTTGGCGAACTGCTCGGGGTTCTGACTCAAGGCCAGCAGACCGCCGGTCATGGAGTTGCGGGTGGTGTCATTGCCGCCGACGATCAGCAGCACCAGGTTGCCCATGTATTCGGTCGGGCTCATGTTGCGGGTGGCCGCGCCGTGGGCCAGCATCGAGACCAGATCGTTGCGCGGCGGCTGGTTGACCCGCTCATTCCAGAGCCGGGTGAAATACGCCAGCATCTTGCCGAGCTCGGCCATCCGCTCTTCAGGACTGGGGGCATTGGGGTTGAAGATCGGGTTGGAGGTGGCCACATCCGACCAGTGCGTCAGCAGCCGCCGGTCTTCCAGCGGGAAGTCGAACAGCGTGGCGAGCATCAGCGTGGTCAGTTCGATCGACACCTTGTCGACCCAGTCGAAGGTTTCATCGCGCGGCAGGCTGTCGAGCACCTTCTGCGTGCGTTCGCGAATGAGACTCTGCATGTTGGCCAGATTGGCCGGCGCGACGATCGGGCTGACCGCCTTGCGCTGCTCGTCATGCACCGGCGGGTCCATCGCGATGAACATCGGCAGGCGCTGGCCGTCGGGCGCGTCGCCGACCACGATGCCGCCCAGCGACCAGTCTGATGAATAGACCTGATGATTGGTGTCGACCCGCATGATGTCGCGGTACTTGGTCACTGACCAGTAGTCACCGAACACCGGGCTCTGGCTGAAATGCACCGGGTCGTCACGTCGCAGGCGCTCGAAGTAGTGGCCGATGGTGTCATTCTCGAACAGCGGCGGATTGGCCGGATTGATCTGTTCCAGCGGCATCGAAAAGGCGGTTTCGCGGGCCGCGCTCTGCAGAGCGGTGGTCGTGGCGGTTGTCATTTTTCAGGCTCGATCAGGGTGTCGGGGCACGGCGCTACCAGCAATGCTAAGTCAGATTGAGTCCGCCGTCTGAAACAACGACTTCGCCGGTCAGGTACGACGAGGAGACCAGCAGGCTGGCGACGTGGGCGATGTCTTCCGGGCTGGCGGCGCGGCCCATCGGGGATTTGTCGCGCCAGAGTTCCTGCGTGGCAGCCCAGTCGCGGGTCAGCGGCGTGTCGACCAGACCGGGCGCGATGGCGTTCACCCGAACATCAGGGGCGAGCGTCACCGCCAGCAGCCGGGTCATGTGATTGAGCGCCGCCTTGCTGACGGCATAGGGGATCGACGCACCCCTGGGGCGTACCCCCGCATGGGACGACACATTGAGCACACAGCCCGGCTGGCCAGTGCGCGCGCTCTGGCGCAAAGCGGCTTCGGCTTCGGTGACCAGGGTCCAGGGCGCGACGACATTGACCTGATACAAGGCGTGCCAGATCTCGGGCGTGGCCGCCCGCAGATCGCCATGGGGAATACGGCCACTGATCCCGGCATTATTCACCAGCACATCGAGCCGGCCGTGCCGGGCCAGCACATCGGCGATCAGCCGCCGCGCCTGCGTCTGGTCGGCCAGATCGGCCTGGGTATAGCTGGCGCCGTCGTGTCGGGCTGCCATCTCGCGGCCCACCGCCACCGATGAGCGCGAATGAAACGCCACCTGAAAGCCGTCGGCGCTCAGGCGCTCGGCAATGGCCGCGCCGATGCCGGAGGTGGACCCGGTGACGAGGGCGACCCGCGCTGGTGTCGAAGCTTCCCTGGTGCTCATGGCGGACACCTCATGGCAGACACCTCACGGCTGACCGCGCTCAAGCCGGCCGGCCCGGCAGGCGGCCCACCGCGCGCCCGCCATCGACCCGCAGCAGCTGGCCGGTCACTTTGCTCGCGCTCAACAGCCAGACGATGGCGTCGGCGCAATCTTCGGGGGTCATCACTTCGCCCAGCGCAGCGCCGTCCCTATACGCCTGGCGGCTCGACTCATAGGCTTCACCCAGCCCCGCCTGCAGCCAGCCGGTCTCGATGAAACCCGGCAGCACCGCATTGACCCGCACCTCGGGCCCCATCACCCGGGCCAGGGAAATGGTCAGCGTGTTCAGGGCGCCTTTGGACGCGGCATAGGCGATCGACGAGCCCTGGCCTTCCTGGCCGGCGATCGACGAGATATTGACCACTGCGCCGTGCGCGGCGCGCAGCGCGTCTTCACAGGCCCGGACCATCTGGAAAACGCCGATGGTGTTGACCGAATAGATGTCGTGGAAGTCCTGTGCGGACAGCCCGGACAGCTTGCGCGCCGCCACGAATTTGGTGGTGCCGGCGTTGTTCACCAGGAAGTCGATGCGGCCCCAGCGCTGCTGCGCCGCTGCGGCCAGGCGCCGGCAATCGGCGTCGTCGGCGACGTTGGCACTGACCACAAACGCGTCGACGCCGGTCTGCCGGCACTGCGCGGCCACTGCTTCAGCCGGCCCGGTGCTCTTGCTGCAGTTGATCAGAACTGAAGCGCCCCGTTTTGCCAGTTCGAGTGCGGTTGCAGCGCCCACGCCGGAAGACGACCCGGTGACGATCGCGCATTTGCCTTTGAAATCCATGTTTGTCCCCTCTCAGTTGCCGCGTGGCTGTTGCTTGGCTGTTGCGTGCTTGCTGCCTGGTTCTTGCTCAATCGTCGATCATCCGGCCGCATGCATCGCGGCGAGCCCGGCTTCCAGATCGCCGATCAGATCGGCCGGCTCTTCGAGCCCGATGTGGATCCGGATCAGCGGCCCGCCGGCCCAGGGATTGACGGTGCGCAGGCTCGTCAGGCGAGCCGGCACGATCAGGCTCTCATAGCCACCCCACGAGTAGCCGATACGGAAAAATCGCCGACCCTGCGCCAGCGCCGCCACCTGACGGGTCATCACCGCTTCGTCAGCGCTCAGCGCATCGCGGCGCAGCTCGAATGAGAACAATCCGCTGGACCCCTGGAAGTCGCGCTTCCACAAAGCGTGCTGCGGGTGCGACGACAGTGCCGGGTGCAGCACCGTGGCAACCTCCGGGCGTTTGCTCAACCAGCGGGCGATGTCGAGCGCCGACTGCTGATGGCGCAGCATGCGCACATTGGCGGTGCGCAGACCCCGCAAGATCAGGAAGGCGTCGTCGCCGCCCACACAAATACCAAGCTGGCGCACCGCGGTATGCAGGGCCGGCCAGATTTCCGCGCGGGCGACCACCGCGCCCATCAGCACGTCGGCGTGACCGCTCCAGTATTTGGTGAGCGGCAGCAGGGACATGTCGACGCCCCAGTCGAAGGGTCGCGAAAACATCGGCGAGGCCCAGGCGTTGTCGATGATGGTGACGATGCCGCGGGCGCGCGCCATCTTGCACAGCGCCGGCACGTCCTGGATCTCGAAGGTATAGCTGCCCGGGCTTTCCAGGTAGAGCACCCGGGTGCTCGGCTCAACCAGCGCAGAGACGTCGGCAGCGGACAGGCCGGGGCCGTAGAAAGTGGTGCGCACACCCATTCGCGACAGCAGGCCATTGGCGAAGGTGCGCCCCGGCCCGTAGACCGAATCCGGCATCAGCACGTGATCACCGGTCTTGACCACCGCCAGCAGCGCGGCGGAGATCGCGGACAGGCCGGAGGGCATCAGCGCGGCGCGGCAGGCGTGGCCATGGCCCTCGATCTCGGCCAGCGCGTCCATCAGGGCGAAGGTGGTGGGCGTGCCGGCAGTGGCGTAACTGCTGGCATGGCGCTCGCCTGCCACCGCGCCCGCGCCAGCCTTATGGGCCTCTTCAAGGGTTGCGAAGAACACCGACGAGGCCCGGTAGACGGGCAGATTGGCGGTGGTGACGGGCTTGTCGAACGTGCGTCCGACCTCGGTGACGAGGCTGCCCAGCGCGGTGGTGTCGTGTGATGTGCTCATCGGGCAATTATAGGAAGGGTGGGCGGATTGACGACGAAGTTCTTGGCGCCGGCGTCTCGGGTTGTGCAGTGTCGGTGTCAGCGACGGTGTCTTGCGGTCCGGCAACGGCCAGTCCGAGTAGGCTTGCTGCCATGCCAGACGCTTTCTCAGATGATTCATTCTTCCCGCTCTCCCGGCACAGCGAACCGATCGACGCCCTCGTGATTGGTGCGGCCGGTGGCATTGGGCGTGCCTTCGCGCGCGCACTCTCAAAACAGCAGGGTGTCGGCAGGCTGTTCCTGGCGGCGCGCCAGACACTCGCCAGCGCCGCGCCGGCTGACCCCACTGCGCCAATGCCTGCTGCTGCACCCGGGCACCGTGGACACCGGGCTATCAAAACCGTTTCAAGGCGCCGTGCCCGATGGCCGTCTGTTCGACCCCGACCTGTCGGTGCGGCACCTGCTCGAGGTCATCGGCGGGGCCAGGCCCAGCGACAATCGCCGTTTCATCGCCTGGGAGGGCCAGGGCATTGCCTGGTGAACGCAGACTTCCACTGCAACGAGACGCGCGGCGTTGTCGCGACCGATAGCTGCCGGTAGAGTCCGACAGCAACACCCATTCCCCTGGGATTCAACTCCGACACCCTCCTGGAGACACCCGACATGGCAAGCGGCAAGCCGACCAAACCCCTGGGCAGCGTTGTTCCGCCCGTCAATGAATGGCTCCAGAAGCAGGCTGGCGAGGAGATCCTCGACCCAGAACTGCCGATCGTCGATCCGCATCACCACCTCTGGGACCGCGCCAATCATCGCTACCTGCTCAACGAACTGCTGGCCGACACTGGCAGCGGGCACAGGGTCGTGGCCACGGTGTTTGTCGACTGCATGGCCTTCTATCGCGAGAACGGCCCCGCCGAATTCAAGCCGGTCGGCGAGACCGAATTCGCCAACGGCGTGGCCGCGATGGCTGCCAGCGGCGTCTATGGCGACACCCTCGCGTGCGCCGGCATCGTCAGCCACGCCGACCTCACCCGGGGCGCCGCGGCGCGCGCGGTGCTGCAGGCCCAGATCGCCGCCGGCAACGGCCGCTTTCGGGGCATCCGCCATGCTGGCGGTTGGGATGCGAACGACGACATCCCCAACAGCCACACCAGCCCGCCCCGCGGCCTCTACGCGGACAAACCCTTTCGCGAAGGCTTCGCGCAGCTCGCACCCCTGGGCCTGTCATTTGAAGCCTGGCAGTACCACCCGCAGCTGCCGGAAGTGATCGATCTCGCGCGCGCCTTTCCGCAGACCTCGATCATCCTGAACCACGTCGGTGGCCCGCTGGGCGTCGGGCCCTACGCGGGCAAAACCGAGCAGACTTTCGCCGACTGGAAGCGCGACATGCTGACGCTGGCCGGCTGCCCGAACGTCACCGTCAAACTGGGCGGACTGGGCATGCGGATCGGCATGTTCGACCTGCACCGGCGCGAACAGCCGCCCACGTCTGTGCAGATCGCGCAGGCCTGGCAGCCCTGGATCGACACCTGCATCGAGGCCTACGGCGCCTCGCGCTGCATGTTCGAGAGCAACTTCCCGGTCGACAAAATCACCTCCGGATATGCGGTGCTGTGGAATGCCTTCAAGCGCCTGGCGGCTGGCGCATCGGATGCTGAAAAGGCTGCGTTGTTCAGCGGCACGGCGAGCCGGATATACCGGCTTCAAGAACCCGTCGACGATTGACGTTCAGCGCCCACACCGCCTTGAATGAAGGAGCCGCTGTCGAACTCGCGCGTCATCGTCCAGTAATCCAGCAGTCGCCAGGGTGAGGTCACCGTCAGGCGGTTGCGCGAGTTCTTGTACCAGCTCGTCACCCCCGGATGCGTCCAGACCATGTCGCGCGCCTTGGCGTCCAGACGTGCGTTGTACTCGTCATGGGCTTGCTGATTCACCTCGAGAGAGCGCACGCCCTCTTCGATCATCAGCCGCAGGGCCTGCATGATGTAGCGCACCTGGCATTCGCTGTGAAAGATGATGGAGCCGCCGTGCGCCAGATTGGTATTCGGCCCGTACAGCAGGAACAGATTCGGGTAATGCGGCACCGTCATCCCCAGGTAGGCGCGCGGATCGTCCTCGCCCCAGTCGGTGCGGATGGTGTGGCCGCCGGCGCCTTCAATTTCCAGCGGCCACAGCAGGCGCGACGCCTGAAAACCGGTGGCGAAAACAATTACATCGGCCGGGTGCACCGTGCCGTCCTTCATCACGATGGCGTTTTCGGTGATGTGTGAAATCGGGTCGGTCTCGAGCGCAACGTTGGCGCGCTTGAGCATCTTGTACCAGTGGTTGTCGCGCAGCATGCGCTTGCCGTAGGGCGGGTAGCCCGGAATGCACTTGGCAAGCAGCGCTTCGTCGCCGTCGAGCTCGCCGCGCACGTAGTCGACGATCATTTCACGCATCTTGTGATTGGTCTCGTTCAGCGAGACCGCCGGCGTGGGCCAGGACGGATCGGCGTGCAGCGAGGCGTGGAAGCCGTCCGAACTCGCCCAGAAAAGCTGGAAGCGCAGCCAGTTCGAGTAGTAGGGCAGATGCTCGAGCGACCAGGTGTGACCGGCGCTGACGCTCGCGTGGTAGTTCTTGTTGTTCACGGCCCAGTGCGGCGTGCGCTGAAAGACACGCAGGTGGGCCACCTCGGCTACGATGGAGGGTCCCGCCTGCATGGCGCTGGCGCCAGTGCCGATCATGGCCACCCGCTGGCCCGCGAGGTCTGCCGTGCCGTCCCAGTTAGCGGTGTGAAATGCGGGGCCCTTGAAGTTCTCGAGCCCGGGTATTTTCGGGATGGCCGCACGATTGAGCTGACCCACCGCGGTGATCAACGACTGGCACTCGCCGCTGTGCCGATGGCCTTCGCGGTCGGTCCATTCGACGCGCCAGCGTGCCGAGTGTTCATCGAACACGGCTCGCCTGGCCTCGACCCCGAAGCGGATGTGCTCGCGCAGGCCGTAGGTCTGCACGACGTCCCGGATGTAGGCGAGGATTTCGTCGCGCTGCGAAAAATGGCGGGTCCAGCGGTTGTTGGTATGGAACGAGTACGAATAGAAATGATTGGGCGTGTCGACTGCGCAGCCGGGATAAGTGTTCTCCAGCCAGGTGCCGCCGACATCGTCGTTCTTCTCGAGCACCGCGAATGGGATGCCCAGCTGTTTCAGGCGGATGGCGGCACACAGCCCGCCCAGCCCCGCGCCGATCACGATCACCTTGAAGTCTTGGACCGGCAGCGCGGCGGGGTCACGCTGCCACTGCACCGCACGCGTGTCTTCTTCGCCGAAGCTCATTTCTTCGAGCAGCAGTGCGCTGTATTCGGGCGGCACCGGCTGGCCGACGCCGGCGCTCATCATCCGGTGCAGCACCTCGGGCGCGGGCCGGGGCGGTGCCGCGCGGTCGTGGGCCGCGTAATTCTCAAGCGTCGCGACCAGACGATCGCGCACCGTCTGCTTGAGCGCCTCCGGAACAGTTTCCAGAAAATTCCAGGGCCCCTGAATATAGGGCGCGACCTCGTCCATGATCTTCAGGTCACCGGTGAGCTGCACCAGCACCATCAGCATCGGGGCAATGTCGCTGTCGGCGAGCGCGGCACGCAGCAGGGCCTCGTCGCGCACTGCTTCGCGTATGGCGGCTTTGAAATCGGTCTTCATTGTTTGTGGCTCCTTGCTGTGCCGCGCCGCGAGTGCATCCCGACGCGACAGGGTCAGTCGTTCGCGGCGTCGTCTTGGTTCTGGAGCACTGCCTGCGTGGGCTGCAGCACCGCTTGCGTGTGCTGGCCCAGCACTGGTGCAGCGAAGGGCTCGGGCCCCGGCGTCCGGCCGAATACCCAGGGCCGGGTGAACCCCTGATAGCGACCCAGCACCGGATGTTCCAGCTCGCTGAGCATGCCTTCGGCGAGCACCTGAGGATGATCGAACATATCGGCCAGCGCACGCGCGGCGGCGCAGGGCACTTGTTCGCCGAAGTGGGCTTCCCAGGCCAATGCGCTGCGCGCCGCCAGCGCCTCGTGCAGCAGGGGCACGATTTCGTCGCGGTGTTGGGCGCGCTTGCGCACGCTGTCATAACGCGCGTTGTCGTGCAGCGCCATCAGTCCGGTCTTTTCGCACAACGCGCGCCAGAAACCCGAAGTGTTGGCGGAAATGTAGAGGTGACCCTCGCGGGTCGGGTGAATGCCGGTGATGCCGCCGGATCGCATGTCGCGCTCGATGTTGCGCGGTTCACCCTCGGCCCAGACCAGCCGGGCCGACTGCATGGTGAGCGCCGCGCGCATCAGCGAGACGCCCACGAATTGCCCCTCCCCGCTGCGCTCGCGTTCATACAGCGCCGACGACACGCCACCGGCCAGCAGCGCGGCGGCATAGTAGTCGACCACCGAGCCATAGAGAATTTCAGGCGGGCCGCCGGTCTTGCCTTGTTCGGCGCACATGCCGGTGAGGGTCTGCAGCACCTGATCGAAGCCGGCCTTGTCTTTCAGCGGACCGGTCTCGCCATAGCCGCTGACCGCGCAATAGATGAGCCGGGGGTTGATCAGGCTGAGCTGCTCGTGGCCGATGCCCAGGCGGGTCGGCACCGAGGGTCGAAAGTTGTGGACCAGCACATCGGCCTCGCGGACCAGTCTAAGCAAAGCCGCCAGATCTGCTGGATTTTTCAGGTCGAGCACCACGCCGTATTTGCTGCGATTCACGCCCACGAAGGCGCGGCTCTCGGCGGCCAGGGTAGACGGGTAGCGGCGCAGGTTGTCGCCATCGGGGGGCTCGATCTTGATCACCTCGGCACCCTGGTCGGCCAGCATCGTGCAGCCGTAGGGACCAGCGATGTAGGCGCTCAAGTCGATGACACGCACGCCGCTCAGCGGGCCGCGCGGTCCAGTACGCAGGGGAAGCTCGGTCATGGCAGCGTTCATTTCGGCTCAATGGATTGCCGGCGGGCAGGCCGGGCACGGCGATGGTGATCGGTCGCGACGGGTGTCTGCCGAAGGGGAAGATAAATCGATCAGGGCGCCACGAGCCCGAGCCGGGCGGCCAAGTCGAGAATGACCCGCGCGCGCGCCACGAACGGCGCATCGACCATCTGGCCATCGACCAGATAGGCGCCCACCTCACGAGATGCCGCATCGCCGGCGGCTGCGACCACCTTCAGCGCGTGCGCGATCTCGGCGGCGCTGGGCTTGAACACCGCATTGGCCAGCGCAATCTGGCTGGGATGGATGCAGCTCTTGCCGAGAAACCCCAGCTGACGTGAGCGCTGCGCCTCGGCGATGAAAAAATCCTGGTCGGCGACATCGGCGAACACGGTGTCGAAGGCGAATACCCCAGCCTCGCCCGCCGCCAGACGCACCGCCAACATGGCCTGATGAACCGCCGCCACATCGCGCCGCGCAATGCCCAGCGGCTCGAACAGATCACCCAGCCCGAGCTGCAGCCCGGCGACCCGCGGATGCGCGGCGGCCAGTTGGTACGCGATGCGCAGCGCCCTGGGCGTCTCGATGTTGATCAGCAGTCGCACGGGCGCGTCGACGCCCTCGCGAAACCCGTTGCCACGCTCGCACAGCTCGAGGGCCCGCGCGACCTCGCGGACCTCGTCGGCGCTGGCGGGCTTGGGGAGATTGATCAGGTGAAGGCCCGGGCGCACCACCGCGGCGAGATCGGGCGCGAAGTGCGAAGTGCTCGCACCATTGACGCGCACGATCAGCGTCTTGGTGGTCTGCACGAGTGCCGGCGAAGCGAACAGGTCGGCCAGCGCCTGCCGCGCTTCGGGTTTGCGCGCTTCGGTGACGGCGTCTTCGAGGTCGAAGGACAAGGCGTCGGCATCACTGGCCAAAGCCTTGGCGAAAAATTCAGGACGCGACCCGGGGACGAACAATTTGCTTCTCATGCGAGCAGTCTGGCGGAATTCGCACAGAAGTAAAATCGGCCTCGATTCGGAAACCGACCCGGGCGGCAGGGACAGAACGCCGTGCGCGCTTCCCTTGACAGATAGAACTTGGCACCCTGAAAGGCTGTCGGAGTGGAATCCTGCCCGCCGCAGGGTTCAACTCCGACAGCCTCCTTGACGATTCAACCGACCCCTGAGGATTTCCGATGCTCGACCTTCGCACACGACTCGACGCGCTCAGCGATGACGACCGCCTGGTGCTCGATGCCGCGCGCGGCTACAGCCAGCGCGATCCCGAGCTGCGACGGGTGCGTGGCCTGCGCGACCAGCTGCCGAGCCATGACCCGCAGGCCTGGCGCACACTGGCCGAGATGGGCTGGCTGGGTTGTCGTCTGCCCGAGTCCTATGGCGGTACGCCGCTGAGCGCCGGCCAGCTGCTGCTGCTGCTCGAGCAGTTCGGCGGCTCGCTCGCGCCCGAACCCCTGACAGCAGCGGTCGTGCTGGCCGGTGGTGCGCTGCTGGCCGGCGCCAATGAAACCCTGAAAGCGCAATGGCTGCCCCGCCTGGCCAGGGGCGAATGGCTGCCGGCGCTCGCCTGGCAGGATGCCCCGGCGTCCGGTCAGGCGGCCACGGGCGGCGCGGCACCCGGCTCCGTCGGCGTCACTCGAGCCATCGCGAATGGCACCGGCCTGATGCTCGACGGTCGAAAATGTTTCGTCGCCAATGCCGAAGCGGCCGACGCCTTCATCGTCAGCGCACAAGGGCCGGCCGGCGACTGCCTGGTCCTGGTCGGGCGCACAGCACCGGGGCTGCTGGTGACGACGCATCGCCGGGTCGATGGCGGCAGCTGGAGCGATGTGTCCTTCACGCAGGTGACCATCGCGCCAGACGCGGTGATCGCGAGCGGGCCATCGGCCGCCGGCCTGATCGATCGGCTCCTCGACGAGGGCCGACTCGCGGTCAGTGCCGAGCTGGTCGGGCTGATGTCGCGCGCCTTCGAGCTCACCGTCGACTACATCAAGCTGCGCAGGCAGTTCGATCAGCCGGTCGGCGCGTTTCAGGCAGTGCAGCACCGGGCGGTCGATCTGCTGGTCCTGGTCGAACTGTCACGCGCGGTGCTGCGCCAGGCGGGCGCCCGGTTCGATGCCGCAGCAACGCCCGCCGAACGCGCCCTGATCGCGAGCCAGGCGAAGGCCCGGTGTTCGGACGCGGCCTTGAAAGTGGTCAAGGGTTGCGTGCAGCTGCACGGCGGTATTGCCTATACCGATGAGTGCAACGTCGGTCTTTTCCTGAAGCGTGCAATGGTGCTCGCGGCCTGGCTGGGCGGCGCGCCTGAACACCGGCGGCGCTACGGGCGCCTCGAGCAGGAGCGGGTGGCCGCGGCGACCCGTGCGGCCCCGGGCACTGGCGCAGCACCGGGCACTGGCGCCGCGTCCACCGGCGATCCTTTCCTGCAGGAAGTCAGCACCTGGCTGGCGGCCGAATTCCCCGAAGCATGGCGATTCCCGCCGACGCGGCTGGGCCTGGCGCAGGCCGCCCCCTGGCAGCAGAAGCTGGGCAACAAGGGCTGGGCAGCGCCGGGCTGGCCCGTCGCATTCGGCGGCATGGGTCTGTCGGCCTACGACCAGGTTCGCATGAACGACGCCTTCGACCGCCATGGCATCTCGATCGTGCCCAACATGGGTGTCACCATGCTCGGGCCGCTGCTGATCCGTTACGGCACCGATGAGCAGCGAGCCGCTCACCTGCCGGGAATCATCAGCGGCACCACCCGCTGGTGTCAGGGTTATTCAGAGCCCGGCGCCGGCTCCGATCTGGCCGGACTGCGCACCAGTGCGGTCCTCGAGGGCGCCACCTTCGTGGTCAATGGCCAGAAGATCTGGACCTCGTTCGCCCATGAAGCCGACTGGATCTTCCTGCTTGTGCGCACCGACCCCCAGGCCAAGAAGCAAAAGGGCATCAGCTTCCTGCTGGTCGACCTGCGCAGCCCGGGCATCACCATCCGGCGCATCCGCAACCTGACCGGCGAGTCCGAATTCTGCGAAGTTTTCTTCGACAACGTCCGGGTACCCGCCCATCACCTGGTCGGCGCGCTCAATCAGGGCTGGACGATGGCCAAGGCGCTGCTCGGGTCAGAACGCATCTCGATCGGCAGTCCGCGCCTGGCCAAGTTTCCGCTGCAACTGCTGCGCGAACTGCTGCACTCGCAGGGACGCTTCGACGAGCCGGTGGTGCGCGCGCGCTTCGACGAACTCCAGCTCGACGTGGAAGACCTGGGCGCGCTGTTCGTGCGCATGGCCGAAGTGCTGCGCCGGGGCGCAGAGCTGGGCGCGGAGGTGTCGATGCTCAAGTTGTGGGTGAGCGAAGCGATGCAGCGGGTTACCGACGCCATGCTCGATGCGGGCGGGGAACAGGCCACGCTCAACGAGCCGCTCGCGCTCGATGCGGCGCATTCGGTGCACATCGCCAACCAATATTTCGCCTCGCGGCCGGCAACCATCTACGGCGGCTCCAGCGAAATCCAGCGCAACATATTGGCAAGGGCGGTGCTGGAACTGCCGGGTTCGTGAGGCCGCATCTGGCATCCGTGCCATAACGGGCAAAGCCATCGGCTAACATCCGTGAATCCGGCTGCACAGTCGCGGCGCCGCGCGCGCCGCCCCCCCCGCGGCCCCACCCAGCCACCCTCGCCTGCCTGCACCGCCGCCAT
Source organism: Burkholderiaceae bacterium (assembly GCA_043757735.1). Classification (GTDB taxonomy): domain Bacteria; phylum Pseudomonadota; class Gammaproteobacteria; order Burkholderiales; family Burkholderiaceae_E; genus Quisquiliibacterium. The sequence continues at coordinate 20,650 of JAYVOV010000074.1, read as the reverse complement.
GAAACGCAGCTCTCTTCGCATGGATCGGGTCGATACCCCGATCATCCCCACCATCGCCGCCCTGGTGCGCGCCAATCCCGGCACCATCTCGCTGGGCCAGGGCGTGGTGAGCTACGGCCCGCCGCCAGATGCGGTCGCCGCGCTGCCCGAGCTGATGGCCGACGTGCAGCTGAACAAGTATCAGGCGGTGAGCGGCTATCAGCCGCTGGTGGCCGAGATCGAGGCCAAACTCGCGCGCGAGAACGGCATCGTCGTCGGCAGCGACACGGCAATCATGGTCACCGCCGGCAGCAACATGGCCTTCCTGAATGCGGTGCTGGCGCTGGCCGATCCGGGCGACGAGTTCGTCCTGCCGATGCCCTACTACTTCAACCAGGAGATGGCCGTCCGCATGGCCGGCTGTTTGCCGGTGCCGGTGGCCACCCGTGACGACTGGCAGCTCGACGTGCCGGCGCTGGCCGCAGCCATCACCCCGCGCACGCGGGCCATCATCACCGTGTCGCCCAACAACCCCACCGGCGCGGTTTACCACGAGGCCGATCTGCGGGCGGTGAACGCGCTGTGCGCGCAGCACGGCCTATACCACTTCAGCGACGAGGCCTACGAATACTTCACCTACGACGGCGCGCGGCACTTCTCGCCCGCGTCCATTGCTGATGCGCATGCGCACACGCTGTCGTTTTTTTCGTTCTCGAAAAACTACGGCATGGCGAGCTGGCGGGTTGGTTATGTGGCCTACCCGGCCGATCTTTTCGACGCCATGAACAAGGTGCAAGACACCAATCTCATCTGCGCACCCGTGCCCTCGCAGCTGCTGGCGCTGCAGGCCCTCGAGCAGGGCCGCGCGCTGGTCGAGCCGAAGATTGCCCAGCTCGCCAAAGTTCGCACCGCAGTGCACGCCGCCCTGGCCGAGCTGGGTGACCTGGTGCAGTTCCCGCGCACCCAGGGCGCGTTCTATGTACTGATGAAGTTGCCCGGCGTGGCAGACGCACTGGCCTTCAATCGCGCAATGACCGAGCGCCACAGAGTGGCGACCATTCCCGGCTTCGCGTTCGGGCTCACGGACACAAAAGCGGCCAACTACCAGCGCCTGTCCTATGGCGCGCTCGACGCGGACACGGTGGCCGAAGGGGTCAAACGCTATGTGGCGGCGGTAAAAGACTGGTACCGCGTCTGACGCACCGGCCAGCGGCCTTTCAGCGGGCGACCCGCGCAACTTCCCCGCCATCACCGATCCCAAGCGTTTCGGCGAGTGGCGATGCGCAACGATCACGTGAAGCGACGGCGTTGAGCTGACGGCTGCGGCGCCAACCCGCGCGGATTCTGCTGGTCGCCCAAGCGTAAGTCCAATCTCGCAGCCAATCCGTTCTACGACTTCATCCAGCCCGACATCGCGTCGAAGGTGGGGAAATTCTCGCCAGCGCAGCAACCTGCGCCGCAACCGGACCCTCAGGCCAGCAACGCCATCGGCGGCGCCAACGCGAGACTCTTTGCCCGTTTCGCGAGCCGGCGGTCGAATGTCACAAACCCGGACGCACGCGAACTGCGCGCGAGATGAAGCGCATCAGCGAAATCGAGACCCTTGTCGAACGAATCGAGTGCCACCAGGACTGCGTCCCGATCTTCGAGAGTGACGTGTTGGAGGCTCGCGAGTGCCCGCAATACGCGGGAAACGTCCCTCGTCGGCAATTCATAGAACCCGCGCATGACCCACTCGAGTTCCAGCAGCACGGTCACCGAGACGAACGCTCGTTCGGAGAGCGCCGCGACGGCGGCAGGTCGCTGTTTGGCAGCCTGAGCATCGTCGGCATCATCGACAAAGAACCGCGCCAAGACGTTCGTATCAAGGGCCTTCATGGCTTGCCACGCAGCGAACGGGTCAGCAGCGACCCAGGGTCGAAATCCTCCAGCCGGCGTGGCGCGCCGCGCGCCCGAGCCTTGACCATGCCTGCCATCCCGGATATGTCGGCCGTCGCGACCGAACGTACGACGCGCAGCTTCAGCCCGTCCGACTCTTCCAGCACTTCGATCCTGGCGCCCGCACCCATACCGAGCCGGCGCCGCAATGCGGCCGGCAACACGATTTGACCTTTCGAGGAGACAAGCAGCGTCGACATGTTGGCTTTTGGTCCGTGAGACTAGTCATCATCATATTGCGGCTTACTTGGTAAGTCAAAGAGCAGCACTTCACTACCAGCGCCTGTCATATGGCGCGCTCGATGCCGACACGGTGGCCGACCCGAGCGCCAGCCTCACGCGGTCATGCTCACCCGGCCAGCCTGAACGTCAGGTTGATCCGGGCCCGGCCCGTCAGCTCGTGGGTGCCTTCTTTCAGGGCCAGTACGCCGTGGTGGAACAGGCGTGACGGTCCGCCCCAGACCACCACATCGCCATGGCTCAGCGGCGCACGCAGCGTCTTGTCGGCTCGTCGGGCGCCGCCAAAGAGGAACACGGCCGGCAGGCCGAACGACACCGACACGATCGGCTGCCCGAAGTCGCGCTCGTTGCGGTCCTGGTGCAGACTCAGCCGTGCGCCCGGTTCGTAGCGGTTGATCAGGCAGGCATCCGGCACGAACGCGTTGAAGCCGGCCAGGTGCGCTGCATGGCTCGCGAAGTCGCTCAGACAGACGGGCATCGCCGGCCAGGCCAGCCCGGTTGCGGGATCGCGAGAGGCGTATCGGTAGCCTGAGGCATCGCTCACCCAGCCCAGCGCGCCGCAGTTGCTGATCGCCACCGACATCACAAACCCGCCGGGCGTGACCATGTGCCGCCAGGGCGCCTGGGCGATCAAGGTGTGCACTGCGCCGAGCAGCGGCGGCGCCTGCGACAGGGCGAGGCCCGGCAGCACCCATGCACCCGGCGCGATCGGAATCGGCGCCCCGCCGACCCGTGCATCGAGTTCAGGAAAAAGCGGCGGTGCCGACCCGACAAAACCGACACTCGCCATGTCAGGCGGCATCATGAAAAATAATGCCCGCGGTGTGGCGCTGTCCTGTCTGGACCCGGCTCACCCCTTGCCGCATGGTCACCCGGTAGACACCCCGGGTGCCCTGCACGGGTCGCTGATTGACCGCGATCAGCGCCGCATCGCCCTGCTGCAAGGGCAGCACTATGGGCCGCAACTGCATGCGCGGGCGTTGTTCGGCCATCACGAACTCGCCGCCGGTGAAGTCGCGGCCGGGCGCCGAGAGCATCCGGACCAGCGGCAAGGGAAACACCTGATCGCCATAGAGATCCTGGTGCAGGCAGTTGTAGTCGCCAGGACCGTACTTCAGCAGCAGCGGCGTGGGGCGACGCTGGTCCTCGGCATGACAGCGCTCGAGGTATTGCGCATGCTGCTCGGGGAAGCCGCCGGGCAGAGCCATCGCGGCATGTCATCGGTTGGCGATCGGAACTAACCAGGGGTAAATTCAGAGAGGCGTCGGCCGCCAGTCTGGTGGAATCAAAGGCGCGTGACACCTCGGATCTTGCGATCAGAAACGCCTGGCGTCCGGGGCAATCCGGGCGACCGCGATCACCGCCCGAACCGCACCCGTCAGCAGCGTTTGTGCCGCTTCATCACATCCGGTGCAGGGCGCAGATCTTGTTGCCGTCGGGATCGCGCAGATACGCGAGGTAGAGCTTGCCCGCCCCGCCTTCGCGCACGCCCGGAGGTTCTTCGCAGGCCGTTCCGCCGTTGGCGAGGCCGGCCGCATGCCAGGCGTCGGCCTGTTCCGGCGTTTTGCAGGCAAAGCCGATGGTGCCGCCATTGGCAAAGGAGGCGGGCTCATCGTTGATCGGCTTGCTCACCGAGAAAACGCCGGTCGGCGTGCGATAAAAAATGCGATGGCGATCGACAATCGACGGCGCGATGTCGAGGGTGCCCAGCAATGCGTCGTAGAACGATTTGGCTTTTTCCAGATCGTTGGTGCCGATCATGATGTGCGAAAACATGGTTCTTCCTTCCAGTGTAGTGACGCTGATACCTATGATATCGCCGAGTGGCGACGAGATCGAATTTGAACCGGAACGCCCTCATTGCCGCGACCGCGCGGGTCCCTGGCATGACGGTCGTGACCCGAAACGTGGCTGACTTCCAGCCCACTGACGTGCCGACGCTCAACCCCTGGCACGTTTGACTTGCGGCAGCGCCAGAATCATCGCGCCGCCCAGAATGCTCATGGCCCCTACCGCCAGGAATGCTCCGTCGTAGTTGCCGACGATGTCGTAGTAGTGGGCAACCGCCAGCGGCCCGCCGGCACCCAGAATCAAGGCAAACGGCATCCCGGCGCCGCGCACCGCGCCGATGTGACGGCGTCCGAAGTACGAGCCCCAGATCACCTCCTGCATCGGGATCATTCCGCCCCACCCGACACCCATCAGAAAAAACGCCGCGTATTCCCAGCCTTCAGAGCGAGCCTGCACGCTCCAGACGATCATGATCATGGCCACGCCGCAAAAGAACGCGCTCAAGGCGGCCAGCGGCTTGGGGTTCACGCGGTCGATCAGCCAGCCCCATACCGGCTTGGTGAGCATCGCGGGGACCGATGCAACGGTGATCATCAGGGCCGCGACGGCGCGCGAATACCCCGCGTCGGTCATGAACGGAATCGTCTGCAGCAAGACCACCGGAATGTTCACCTGGAACATGCCGAAGGCGAACACGAGCATGTAGAACACCGGCGTGCGCAGCGCCTGGCCGCGCGACAACGACGAATCGTAATCTGCCTGCGCGCGCGCGCCGCCGCCGGCGGCCACCTGCGCTTGGGTCTTGCCATCGGGAAACAGGCCATGGTCTTCCGGGGCCCGGCGCATCATCAGGGCCACCGGCAAAGTGAGCAGGAAGGCCGCGACCGACATCGCCTGCCAGCCGGCACGCCAGCCGAAGGCATCGATGAACCAGGTGACAGGGGGCGTGATCGCGATGCCAGCAAACGACACGCCCATCGACGACCACGCGATCGCCCGCCCGCGTTTTTCGACGAACCACTTCGCCAGCGTGACGTTGACCACCAGGTTGCCGATGAGGGCCGCACCGACCGTGAGCAAGATGCCGTTCAAGACCACCCACTGCCACCAGGCGTTCACCCATGACAGCAGGTACAAGGCCCCCGCCAGCACGGTCAGGCCAGACAGCATGGCCGTGCGCGCGCCATGCCGGTCGACGTGGCCACCAATGAAGAAGCCGGTGAGCGCCATCACGAACTGACCAACGCTGCGCGGCAAGATGAACTCGGCGCGCGACCAGCCGAGCTCGTCGATCATCGGCACCATGAACGCGCCGATCGCGTAGTTCTGTGCGCCGACCGAAACGAACTGGGCGACGAACCCGGCGGCTACCAGCCAGCCGCCGTAGTAGAAACGACCGCTCACTTCCTGAACGGCAGCATGCGATCGGCAAGTCCCGTGCGTTCGTACCGATGCTTCTTGAGCACCAGTCCGACATGCCAGGCGATGACGACCAGCATGGCAGAAGCGAAAACCACATGCAGCGTCCAGACCAGCCACGACCAGTCGGGCTGCTTGCCGATCGGGTTGGGCAGGTCAATGACGCCGAAGAGCTTGACGCCATACCCCCCGGCACTGACGAACAGGTAGCCGGTCACCGGCATCACGAACATCAGCCAGTACAGCCAGGTTTCGAGCGTCGAGACGATCGAACGCTCGGGTTCGGTCAGCGAAGGGTGCCAGGCCGGCAGCGGCGTTGTGCGACGCCAGACGAGGCGCGCCACCGCAAGCGCCAGCAGCACCAGACCGATCGACTTGTGCCAGTCGTAAAAAAAGTCGCCGTTCATGCCGAACACCGTGCTGCCGCGGGCGAGCCGGGTCATGATGTTCGCGCCCACGAACTGATAAGCGATCAGTGCGAACATTGTCCAATGGAGCAGCTTGCTGACGACGCCGTAGCGCTGCGGCAGGTTGGTTACAGTCATGGTGGAAACGGGCCGCCTCAGGCGGCCCTGGCACCTTTGCCGCTCTGCAAGGCCTGCCAGACCCGCTCGGACGTGACCGGCATTTCAATGCTGCCGATGCCCAGCGGGCGCAGCGCATCGAGCACCGCATTGACAACCGTCGGAGTGCCGCCCACCGTGCCCAGTTCACCCACGCCCTTCGCCCCCAGCGGATTGATCTTGCAGGGGGTCGATTCGTCGCAGTGCTGCTCGATGGCCGGGAAGTTGTCGGCACGCGGCACGCTGTAGTCCATCAGCGAACCGGTGTAGAGCTGACCGCTGTCGCGGTCGTAGTGCACGGCTTCCATCAACGCCTGGCCGGCCGCCTGCGCGATGCCGCCATGCACCTGGCCGGCGACGATCATTGGGTTGACGACACGGCCGACGTCATCGAGCGTGGTGTATTTGACGATGCTCACCTCGCCGGTTTCGGGGTCGATCTCGATCTCGCAGACATGGCAGCTGTTGGGCCATGACGGGCCGCCCACCGTTTGTTTGGTGGTCATTGCGATGCGTTTGTCCGGCTGCCTGCCGGCCAGATCGGCGAGACTGATGCCGAGGTCGGTCCCGGCTACCGAGAAGCGCGCATCGTGATATTCCAGATCGGCCTGCGCGACCTCGAGCGCATCAGCGGCGAGCTCGCGACCCTTGTCGATCGTATCTTTGGAGACCGTGACCATGGCCGAGCCGCCGATGTACAGCGAGCGGCTGCCGACGCTGCCGATGCCTTCGGCAACGTCGCTGTCGCCCTGCACCACAACCACTTTCTCAGCTTCGATGTCCATCGATTCGCTGACGATCTGGACGTAGGCCGTCTCGATACCCTGGCCCATCGCCTGCATGGCGGTGAATACGAACACGCGGCCGTCGGCTTCGACATGCATGCGCACCGTTTCTTCGTGCACGACACCGGTCCATTCCAGGAAGGTGGAGATGGCGCGGCCGCGCAGTTTGCCGCGCGCCTTGGATTGCGCGCTGCGCGCCGCAAAGCCGTTCCAGTCGGCCAGGTGGAGAATGCGCGAGAGCATGTGCGGGAAGTTGCCGCTGTCGAAGGTTTCACCCATTGGCGTGGTGTACGGCATCTGCTCGGGCTGGATGAAATTGCGCCGACGCAGTTCCGCCGGATCGAGCTTGAGGTCAGCGGCAGCCTGATCCATCAGCCGCTCCATCAGGTAGATGGCTTCGGGACGCCCCGCGCCGCGATAGGCGCCGACCAGATTGGTGTTGGTGGTCACGGCCACGCTGCGCAGATCGAGCGCGGGGATGTGATAAACGCCGGTGATCACCTTGGGGCCGATCGCCACCACGATGATCGTGCCCGGACCGCTGCCATAGGCGCCGACATTGCCGACGATGCGCACCCGCAGCCCCAGGATCTTGCCCTGGGCGTCCAGCGCGAGTTCGCCCTCGTTGTGCTGGTCGCGGCCGTGGTTGCCGGCGAGGAAGTCTTCAGTGCGGGTGGCGCGCCAGTAAACCGCCCGGCCGAACTGACGGGCGGCCCAGGCGCAGACCGCGTCTTCCGGATACAGCACCGATTTCATGCCGAAGCCGCCGCCGACATCGCCGACCACCACACGAACCTTGTCGGGCGGCACGTTGAGCACCGCGCCGGCCAGCGCGGTGCGGATGGTTGCCGGATTCTGGCAGCTGGTGCGCACCGTGAAGCGCCCGCTGACGGCATCGAACTCGGCCAGCGTGCCGCGGGGCTCAAGGCTCATCGCGACAACGCGCTGGTTCATGAACGACACTTTGGCAACATGCGCGGCCTGTGCAAAAGCGGCGTCGCAGGTTGCCTGGCTGCCGAACTGCATCTGGGAGAACACGTTGCCGGTGGCCTCAGGCCAGATCACCGTTGCGCCGGATGCCCGCGCGGCGTCGATAGTGGTGATACTGGGCAACTCCTCATAGTCGATGACGACCAGCTCCGCCGCCGTTTCTGCCTGCAGGCGGGTGTCGGCCACGATGGCGACCACGGTCTGGCCGACGAACCGTACTTCGTCGGTGGCCAGCGGGTAATACGGCGGGGCGGACCAGGGTTTGCCGTCGGCATTGGGCAGGCCGGGCACCAGCGGGAACGGTGTGACACCCGCCGCCAGCAGGTCAGCGCCGGTGATCACACCGATCACGCCAGGGGCTGATTTCGCGGCGGCGGTATCGACCTTGACGATCCGGGCGCGTGGATAGGGGCTGCGAAGAAAGAACACCGTGGCGGCGCCTGCCGGCAGCACGTCGTCGACAAACTTGCCGGTGCCGTCGAGCAGGCGCTGATCCTCGACCCGGGCCATCGACTGGCCGATACCGAATTTCATGTGGGTGTCTCCGAAAGAAGTGGGCTGGTGTCGGCGGCCCGCTGGCGGCCAAGGCGTGAGTTTCTGTGTCGGATGATACTGCCTAGTAGAAGGCCCGTCGCACTCCAACAAGGGTTGTCGATCGCGGGCACGGCAGCTGCGATACAGTGCTAAACTGGTCAGTATGACTAGAAAAACAAAGACAACCCCAAGTGCCGCGCCGCAAACCTGCTCGCAGCCCTGGCAGCTTCAGGACGCCAAAGCCCGCTTCAGCGAACTGGTGCGTCTGGCCCACAGCGCAGGTCCGCAGCACGTGACGGTGCATGGGCGTGAGGCCGTCGTGGTCATCGATGCCGATGCGTTCCAGCGCCTGACGGGTGGTCGCACCGGGCAGCATCTGATCGACGCGATCCAGTCTTCGCCGCATCGAGAGATCGAGATCGAGCCCGGCCGCGCGCCCATGCCAGTCCGGCAAGTCTCTTTGTGAATGGCTGGCTGCTCGACACAAATGTCATTTCGGAACTGCGCCGCCCGCGCCCGGACACGCGTGTACTCACGTTCATTGCCGGGCAGCCGCTGGCCCGCCTTTTCGTCAGTACCGTGACGCTGGCCGAGATCCGTTTCGGCATAGAAATGGTCAGTGATCCGATCCAACGCGCCGAGCTCGGCGACTGGCTCATTCACAAGGTTCGCCCGATGTTCGATCAGCGGGTTCTTGCGGTCAGTGAAGCGGTGATGTTCAAGTGGCGCCTCCTCGTCGAGGATGGTCGCAAGGCCGGGCATACATTTTCGCAGCCGGACCTGATCATTGCCGCCATCGGCCTTCACCATGGACTGACGGTGGTGACGCGTGATGTCGCTGATTTCGCGCGCGCGCGGGTGCCCGTTTTCAACCCGTGGACTGAAGCGGCGCCGTAGACCAGAACGCTTGCCCGCTCAAAATCGCGACACCGACGCATCCGTGAGGCGCTTCAGGCTGCCGGCCCGCGACGGATCGGCAATCAGGATGTCGGTGATCTGCTGGGTGCACGGCCCCGTGCCGTCGGCGGCTGTGACAACCCAGGTCGGGCGCGTTTCACAGGGCTGCACCTGGCCCGCGGCCTGGAAGACAACCCACCGGCCGCTGTAGCCAGCACCGGCCCGCAGGCCGTCTCGCGAGAGATCGTCGGGCAGACGGCCGACCACTACAGTGGCGCGGGTCTTGACCGAAACACCCAGCACATCCACGCCGGCGCCATCGTCAGTCGTCATGAGGAAATGGTTCGGCAGGACACTTCGCTGAACGCTGTAGTCGCTGGGTTCGCCGTCGGGCGTGGTGACGCTGGGGCCGCGGGCACGGGAGAACAACTGGCCGGCCAGAGGGATCGGCCGCATGCCGGCAGCCGGATAGAGTGCCGACCACCCCAGGAAGTGGCTGCGCTCGAACCGCACCGCCGGGTCTGCGCCCAGCGACAGCACCTGCACCGTGCCGTAGGGTTCTTCGACCACCAGGGTGTCGGTGCTCAGGCCCTGGGGCGCGAAGTAGCGGGTGGTGAGCAGGTACCGGATCGGGAACCCGGGCGCAGAGAGGTCGATACTGCTCAGGCGGCCGTCGGCTTCGATCACCAGCAGGTTCGGCCAGCGGTTGAACAGCGGCCGAGGCGAAGCCAGCTCGGGGTGAACCGGGCTTCGGGTGCCCGTCTTCGTGTCGAGCACACCGGTCACCAGGGCCTGGGTGACCGGGCGATACAGAACATAGCCGCCGGTGGACGGGATACCCGCGATGCCGGGCGGCACCGCCAGCACGCTGGCCTTCGGACTGTTCCAGGCGACAAAGGGGTGGATGTCGATGGTCTCGGGCATGTAAGGGCTGGTGCGGTTCGGCGTGGCGATCGTCACCGACGAAAATTCACGCAATACGCGGCCAGCGGGATCGAGGTGCTGCAGCACCCGTCGTTTGAGTTGGCCGTTGGCGTCGAAGCTCACATCGCTCTGCTGGTAAGCGCCCAGCACCTCACCGTGCGCCGACAGGATCGGTTCGTAGCCCGAGCGGCTGCTCGAGTTCCTAGCTTCGTCGGCTTTGAAGGGCAGCGCCGCGATCGGCTCGTCAGTGGCGCTCATGTCGAGCCGGACAAAACGCCATACCGGGCCGCTGCCGGCGTCGGTGCTGAACATGAGATAGCTCTGATCCGGTCGCGCCCGATCGAGGCGCGCCATGTAGAGAGGACCGGACAGCACCGGCGCATTGGAGACCTGTCGCGGCACTGGCATCTGCCCGTTCTTGAGCAGATCGACCAGCCAGATCGGCCCGCCTCAGCCCCGGCCCACGAACGGCATCTTTGTCGCCATCACCGTCATGAACAGCACGTTCGACTCCAGCGGCAAGCCGGCCATGTGCAGCACCGACTGCGCCACATGATCGACATCCATGCGCGGCTCGACCTGCATCGAGCCATCGGGCTGCAGCACGCCGTTGGTCATGCGTTCGGTCATCTCGGTCACCGCATTGCCGATGTCGATCTGGCCGACCGCGATGTCGTACTTGCGACCGTCGAGCGCGCCCGACCGGGTGAGGCCGCTCACCGCGTGTTTGGTCGAGGTGTAGGGCGCCGAGTTCGGGCGCGGCGCGTAAGCCGAGATAGAACCGTTATTGACGATGCGCCCGCCGCGCGGCGATTGGTCCTTCATCACCCGGAAGGCCTGCTGCATGCACAGAAAAGTGCCGGTGAGGTTGGCGTTGACCACCGTCATCCATTGTTCGTAGGTGAGGTCTTCGAGCATTACCGGGGGTGCACCGGTGCCCGCGTTATTGAACAGAAAGTCGAGCCGGCCGAAGCGGGTAACCGCGGCGTCGAACAGCGCGCGTACCGAAGCCGGATTGCCCACATCAGTCGGCACCGCGAGGGCGGCCGCGCCTCTGTTGCCCGCCTTGCCGATCGTGGCCGCCAGCGCGTCGGCGCGCCGGCCCGCCAGCACGACATGCCAGCCGGCGTTCAGAAAAGCGATCGAGGTGGCCCGGCCGACGCCGCTGCCCGCGCCGGTGATCAGCGCAACTTTGTTGTTCGTGGTCATGTTCATTGCCTCCAGGTTCGAGGCTGGAGAGCTTACCTGAGCGCGCCGGCGCGCGTAGCCTCAACGAGACAGCCAGCGCAGCATGACTTCAAACAAAGCAGCAGGATCGACCGGCTTGCCGATGTGATCGTTCATGCCGGCCTCGAGGCAGGCCATTCGGTCCTCCCCGAAGGCGTTGGCGGTCATCGCAATGATCGGCACGGCGCGCCCATTCGGCAGTTCGCGGATCGCGCGCGTGGCCGCCAGACCATCCATCTCCGGCATCTGGATGTCCATCAGCACCAGATCGAAGGGTTCCGCACGCATCCGCTCGAGCGCCTGCCTGCCGTTGTCGGCGACTTCGACACGCAGGCCGACGGCCCGCAGCAATTCCACTGCGACGATCTGATTGATGAGGTTGTCCTCCGCGAGCAGGACCCTCGCATCCGGGAACCGCTCGCGCAACACCGATTCGGCGATCCCGGCAGCGTCGCCCGGCAACCCCGGCAGCAACCGCTGGCTCAGGCGCAGCACCAGCAGATCGTGCAGCGCCGCCCGCGTCAGCGGCTTGCGGACAACTTCCTGCGCGCCAAGGCGCAGCGCTGCCAGTCGCGCGCCGGGCTCGTCGAGGGCGCACATGATTGTGCAATTCGATCCGCCCTCAGGGGAAGCAGCCGCCTCGAAAATATCGGCCCAGGCGGGATCGTCGGCCATCGGCCAGTCGATGAGCACGAGGCGATAAGGATCGCCCGCGGCGAGCGCCGCCTGCCAGAGGGCTCGCGCCGGCGTGACCGCCGGCGCGGCATCCGCGCGCAGGCCGAGTTCGCTCAGCATCGCCACGAGCGCCTGCGCGGCCGGCGGCTGATCGTCGACTACCAGGACACGCCCTTGAATCAGGCTGGCGGGCAGGCGCTGGGTCGGGCTGAAGTCAGCGTGCCCGAGACGCACCGTGAACCAGAACGTGCTGCCGCTTTCCGGCTCACTGTTGACGCCGACCTGCCCGCCCATGAACTCGACCAGGCGCCGGGTGATGGCCAGGCCCAGCCCGGTCCCGCCGAAACGCCGAGTGGTGGTGCTATCGGCCTGCTCGAAATCATGGAACAGCTTGGTGAGATGGTCGGGCTCGATGCCCACGCCGGTATCTTGGACCTCGAGACGAATCTGCAGCCCGCTCGCCGAGTCTTCGATCAACTCGCTGCGAATGCGAATCCATCCGCTCCTGGTGAATTTCACGGCATTGCCCAGAAGGTTGAGCAGCGCCTGCAGGAGCCGCGTCGAGTCACCTCGAACGATCGCCGGCATCGGGCCGGATTCAATGATCAGTTCCAGCCCCTTGGACCGCGCCCTCTCGCCCACCAGGTCACTAGCCCGCAGCAGCAGGTCTTCGATTGAAAAGTCGGTCTGCTCGAGCGTGAGCTTGCCAGACTCGATCTTCGACAGATCCAAAATATCGTTGAGCAGGCGGAGAAGGTGATCGGCCGCCTCTGAAACCTTGTCCAGGCGATCAGCCTGCACGGCATCCCGGCTCTCCCGGCGCAGCAGATGGGTCAAGCCGACAATGGCGTTCATCGGCGTGCGGATCTCATGGCTCATGTTCGCGAGGAACGCGCTCTTGGCCCGATTGGCAGCTTGCGCCCGATCGCGCGCCAGAGTCAGTTCGGCATTGAGCTGCTGCAGGCGGTTTTCGGCCTTCTTGATCTCGGTGATGTCAGTCTGCAGGAAGAAGAATCCGCGCACTTCGCCCTGATGGCGATCGGGAACATAGCTCAGCCAGGAAGGGATGCGCTTGCCGTCGGGTCGCAATACCGCACGCTCATGCTGCACCGTGTGACCAGCGAGAACCTTGTCGACATCGGCCCGCGTTTTGCGGACAACCTTCTCGCCAACCAGGTCGAGCAGCGCCGAATTGATCACCTGATCAACAGGTTTGCCGAACCATTCGAGCACCGCTCGCGTCGCGAAGCGGCAATGCAGCGACCGATCCCAGTAAGCCACTAAGCCCGGCACGTTGTTGGCGATGGTCAGCGTGAACTGCTCGGCCTGCGTGCGCTCCACGACCGCCCGCTGGAGCTCGCGGGTCCGCTCCTCGACCAGGTCTTCAAGACGATGGCGGTGCCGATCCAGTTCGGCGCCGATGCGTTTGCGCTCGGTGATGTCCTCCTGAATGGCCAGGTAGTGCGTGATCCGCCCATCCGCCTGACGGATCGGCGAGACGAGCGTGAACACTGAATACTCTTCGCCGCTCTTGCGGCGATTGACGAACTCGCCTTTCCAGGGTACGCCGCGCTTGAGCGTTTCCCAGAGAGTGTCGTACACCGCCGGTGCCGTCAGGCCAGACTTCAACAGGCTGGGTTTTCGACCAAGGACTTCCTCACGCGTGAAGCCAGTGGTCCTTACGTAGGCTTTGTTCACGTACTCGATGCGCCCGTCGATGTCGGTGATCACGATGCTGCTGGGGTTCTGCTCGACGGCGAGCGACAGCTTGCGCAGTTGCTGCTCGGCTGCGTGACGCGCGGTGACATCCGAGAACGACAGAACCACTTCGGTGAGCGCACCCGAAATCGGGTCGAGCACCGGCTCGGAGTTCACCCGAAGCCACAGACGCCTGCCAGGCAGATCGGGATAACCCAGCTCCACGGGATAACCCAGCTCCATACCGCGCAGCGCCTGGCCAGTGGCCAGCGTGACCGCCAGCGGCAGCTCATGGGCACGGACCACCGAACCGTCTTCGCGAATCGGCAGCTGGGCCTCGGCGCTGGATTCGGCCAGACCCAGCAGTTGCCCGGCACTCAAGCCCAGCAGACGTTCGGCAGCCGGATTGCGGGCCCCCAGGCGGCCCTGGGTGTCGAAGATGGCGACGCCTTCGGTGAGGGCCGAGAAGATCGAGCGGTACTGCGACTCGCTGTCGCGAACCGCCTGCTCGGCACGACGGCGCTCGGACACATCGCGCACGATGCCCAGCACAGCTGGACGGCCCTCGAACTCATGGCGGCTGGCCCGCAATTCGACCCAGATGCCGCGCGGCTCGAGGGCGCTGAGGAAGCGGACTTCATAGTGCGAAGGTGGTGGCGGACCGCCACCGATACGGCGATCGAAACGCGTCACCCAGGCATCGAGATACTCGGGCGCGACGACTGCGGCGAAGGGCAGCCCGACGAAAGTCTCGGGGCTGTACCCCAGCATGGCGGGCAGCGCTGGATTGGCGAACACAAAACGATGGTCCTGCGCCAGGAAGACGCCGTCGACCAGCGACCCGAGAAGGGCGCGCATGGTCGCTTCGCTGTCGCGCAGCGCCTGCTCGGTGCGGCGACTGGCAGTGATGTTGCGCGCGATGCCGAACAGGCCGATGACTGCGCCGACATCGTTGTGCAATGGCCCTTTTGTTGCCAGGAAGACCACCGTCTCGCCCGCGATCTGCAGCGTCTCTTCATAGGTCTGCGCTCGATCTTCGCGCATCACTTCGCGATCGTTGTCGATCACGTGCGCGGCGGCGGCGGCGCCGAATATCGCGTGGTCGTCGTGCCCGACGACCTCCTCGCAGCGGCGTCCGATGGCACGACCTGCCTCGCGATTGAACAGCAGGTATCGCCCCTGCCGGTCTTTCACGAAAATCGCGTCGGTGGCGTTCTCGGCGATGGCCCCGACCAAAGCCAGGCTGCGCAGGCGTTCGTCTTGCGCCTCGCGATCGCGATCGGCCTGCGCGAGGGCCACGCGCTGGCGTGAATAGCGGTGAACGACCACCGCCAAAACCGCCGCCAGCAGGCCGCTGATCAGGATGGCCAGCAGTTCCCGCAGTGCCCCGAGAAAAATCTCGGCACTGTCGATCTTGACGATCACGTACATCGCCGTGCGCTCGATTGGCACCACGGCGCCCAGAACCGAAGCGCCGCCGAAATCACGGCCCAGATAGGCCTTGCCGAACGGTTTGTCGCCCCGGATCGCCATGGCTGCCAGCAGGTCGGGAGAACTCAGCGGACGTGGATCAGTGCCGCGCAAACCGACCAGCATATCGCCATCCCGGCGCACCAGCAGGGTGGCGCCGCTGGTGCTCGGCACGGGCCACTTGCGCACTGCCGCGAGAAGCGTGGCGCTCGCGTCGACCCGGAGCAAGACCACGGCACGCGCCGGCTTACCGCTCGCGACCAGGGGCGCGACGAAGTCGGCAAGGATGGGCACGCTGCCGGCCGGATCGCCCGCGAGGGCGCCCTGCGCAACGTCGCCCGACGTGATCGCCGCGGCAACAAGGGCACGCAGGGCTGGCGTTGCCTGGACCATGCCGGTCGCGGCGCTCACGAGAACCTGCGCCTGGTCATCGAGCAGTGCGGCACCCTGTGCACCCACGCCCGTGGCAAGCACAGACAGGCGCGTGATCAGCGCTTCGAGACTCTGCGCATCTTTTTCCCGCTGCCATTTGCTCAGCAGGCTCAATAAGTCGGTGCTGGCGCCCAGGAAGCGCGCACGAGCAAGGCGTTCTTGCTGCCAGGCGGCGACCTGGGCAGCGTGGAGTTCGGCAACCGCTTCGATGCGCGCCGCTTCCCGTTCACCTCGCTGGTAGAGCGTGTAGGCTGCGGCAGCCACGGTCAGCGAGACGATCGCGACCAGCTGGATCGCGAGTACGCCGAAACGCGCCGGGCCATCAGAACCACTGGCTGGCGGCGCTTGCGAAGCGCCAGAGCTGCAAGGGCGGGCGGGGTCTGGAGGCATTGGCTCGGAACGGGGTCGGGGATCAGCATACCGCTTGTCGACCCTGTGCAGTCCGTATGCCAGACGGCAAAGCTCGGCCTTTTTCTTGCCCCCAGGAAACAGCGCGCGCCGCAGCGCGAGCGCGAACCGTCAGATCAGGAACACGACGGGTACTTGGCCTGATACGCCGCCCGACCGGCCGGCGCCGTGTAGTCCTGCGTGCTCGGCGAATTGACGGTGAAGGTGCAGCCGTATTTAGGATCGGCGATCACCGCAGGCGTCAGCACGTCGTCACCGGCCGGCTTGACGCCGCCCGCCTCCCATTTGACCATGGCGTCAAATGCGGCAGCCGCCTCGGCCGCCGTGAAGGCGCAATGGCCGACATCGCGGATGGCGCGCTGCACCAGCCACTTGTCGCTGCCCTTGGCCTTGGCGCGCGTGGCATAGACCTGCTCCATCTTGAAGGGCACGAACAGATCGCCCAGCGTGTGCAGCGTCACGACCGGCACGCTGAATTCACCATTAACCGCTGGAATCCATCGCAGGCCGTCTGAGCGCTTCCTGTTCGCGTCGAGCACGGGCGAGATCTTCAGGATGCTGGCATTGAAGAAGTCGTCCAGCGCGGTGGGCCCGGGCGCCGACGCATCCAGCTTGTAGACGATCTGGGTGGTGTCGACGATGTTGCCGTTCAGGATGCCTGTGAAGGTGCCGTCGCCGCCGATGGCGCTCCAGAGGTTGGTCTGGTTGGCAGTGTCTGCCCAGCCCTCGTTGAAGAACGGGCGATCGCCGCCGCTCAGGTGCTTGACCACCGTCTTGAGCTTCTCGCCCTGGGCATTGACCGCAGTGGGGAAGGTCGACCAGAGCGTGGCGCGGACCACCGGCCCGACCGTGGCCCATTCGGCCGCAGTGACGGGGAACTTGCTGGCGGGCACGCCGGCCAGCGCCTGCGCGGCCAGCTGATAGCCACCGAAATAGTCGGCCAGGGTGGTATCACCGACCACGCCGCACAGGGGCACCGCACCGGCGTACTTGACCTTGTTGTTGGCGGTGGCAGCGGTTTCGGCCTCGACCGCCGCGGCGGTGATGTGGCCACCCATGGAGACGCCGGTGATGAAGAATTTGGTCGGCTCGGTCAGGGTGCGACCATTGGTGGCGGCCAGCCTGGTGAAATTGAGCGCCAGCGCATTGGTGTCTTCGACCCCGGCGCGGACGTCATAGTAGTTCTTGGTGTAGCTCGAAGCGGCCCAGGCGTAACCATTGTCGAGCAGGTACTTGCGCATGATGGGCGGGAACACGGTCAGGGCATCGCCGGTGCCGTTGTAACCGTGCGCCCACATCACCAGTTTGCCGTTCCAGGTGGTCTTGGGGACTTCGATCTGGTAGCCCGCGCCATTGAGCACCCCGGTCCAGCGGTCGGTTGCGACCGCGCTGCCGCCGGTGGCTGCGTCCATCGCGGCGAATGCCGCGGTGGGTGCCACGAACGATTTACGGGCGTCTTGCGGACGCGAGGGTTCCGCGACGGTTGAGCTGCCGCCATCGCCATCGCTACCGCCGCACGCTGCCAGCACTGCCAGTGCGCCCGCCGACAAGGCTAGCCTGACGATCGATTTGTTCATATGCAACATCCAAGTCTCCTGATGATTGTCTTTTCCTGGCCAGTCGCGGCCGACGGGACCCCGTACCCTGTAAGGGACCGTGCAGTGTGGCGCATGCTGCACTGCTCCTACAAGAAGGGAGATTGATCGGGAAAATTGGTGCGCCCGGCTGGGATCGAACCAGCGGCCCCTGGCTTCGGAGGCCAGTACTCTATCCACTGAGCTACGGGCGCCTGTTTGGCAGCCACGGCTGCAACATGTGACTGCCAGGGGGCGAGGTCGCGAGAATACCCCGATTTCACGATGCAGTCCACGACTGGCTGGGCCTCGTCGACGCCCTCGTTTCCCGTTAGAATTCAAGGCTTTGATAAAAGCGGCCACCTCAACCGGGCCCTCTCGGGAACAAGCGCATGAGCTCAGACGAACACGAAGCGTTCATCAAGACACCCAGACAGCTGATCACGGTCGTGACACTGGCTTTCGTGGTGCCCATTCTCATCATCGTGCTGCTGGTGAAATACGTGGTCTCCGGCGACCGCGGGGGTTCGGGCAATGAAGCGCTCACCGCCGAAGCAACCGAGGCCCGCATTCAGCCGGTGGCCAAGTTCGAACTCAAGGGCGCGGGCGGTCGTAAGGTACTGCGCGCCGGTGAAGACGTCTACCAAGCGCAGTGCTCGGCCTGCCATGCGGCCGGCGCAGCCGGCGCCCCCAAGTTCGGCGACGTCGGCCTCTGGGCGCCGCGCATCGCGACCGGCTATGACGCACTGCTGAACTCGGCTCTGAAAGGCAAAGGCGCCATGGCAGCGCAGGGCGGCGGCGACTATGAAGACGTCGAGATCGGCCGTGCGGTGGTGGTCATGGCCAACGCCGCTGGCGGCAAGCTGGCCGAACCCAAAGCTGCTGCACCGGCGGCTGAGGCGGCGCCGGCGCCGGCGCCGGCAGCTCCCGCAGCGGCATCGAAGTAACGACGCTTCGTCCGCGCCAACCCGACCAAGCGGGCCCTCTGGTCCGACCCGAGCAACCGGGTCCTCCATTCATGTCGCGCCGGGCCCCGGGTCGCGCCCGGCTTTGGCGGGGCTCGCCAGCAGCGCACGCAGCTGCGAAAGCCGCTGGCGGGCATCGACCTGTTCGGTCTTGCGCGCAACCGGCGCGGCCTCCAGCTTCATCTCGGGAATGAAGCGCGAAGGCGCGCGTTTGAGCGCTTCGCGACCGCGCTTGCGCGAAGCGCACCAGGTGATGGTCAGGCTGCGCTTGGCCCGCGTAACCGCCACGTACATCAGCCGCCGTTCCTCTTCGATGCGCACCCGCTGCGCGATGTGGTCGGCAGTTTGCGGGCCGCTGCGCGGCGCAACGCCGGCTTCGTCGGGCTCGTCAACCGCCAGCCCGCCAAGATGCGGCATCAGACCTTCTTCGCAGCCGACGATGAACACATGGCCGAACTCCAGGCCCTTGGCCGCATGCACCGTCGACAGCCGCACGGCGTCGAGATCGTCATCGCGGCGATCGAGCTGCGACAGCAGGGCGACCGTCTGCGCCAGTTGCATCAGGTTGGCGCCGTCTTCTTCGGCGCGCTTCTTGAGCCAGTCGATGAAGTCGCAGACGTTGCTCCATCGGTTGACCGCCTGTTTTTCGTCGCCGGCCTCATACAGGTAGGCCTGATAGCCGATGGCCGTGACCAGGTCGTCGAGCACCTGGCCGGCCGGTTCGCGCGCGGCGCGCCAGCCGATCCGGTTGATGAATTCGCCGAACTCGCGCAGGGCCTCGCACTGACGTGCCGGCAGTCTGGCGTCGAACCCGCTCTCGAACAAGGCGGCGAACATCGAGACCTGACGCTGCCCCGAGTATTCGCCGAGCGCCGCCAAAGAGGTTGCGCCGATGCCACGCTTGGGCGTGGTCACCGCGCGGATGAAGGCCGGATCGTCGTCGTCGTTGGCCAGCAGGCGCAGATATGACAGCAGATCGCGGATTTCGGCGCGTTCAAAAAAACTCTGGCCGCCCGACAGCACATACGGGATCTTGTCCTTGCGCAGCGCCTGCTCGAGCACCCGCGCCTGATAGTTGCCCCGATAGAGAATGGCGTAGTCGGCGAACTTGCCGCGGCGCTCGAACTTGTGCGCCGACAGGCGGGCCACCACCGACTCTGCCTCGTGCTCGTCGTTTTCACAGGCCACCACCGTGATCGGCTCGCCAGTGCCGAGTTCAGACCAAAGCGTTTTTTCGTGCAGCTTGGGGTTGTTCGCGATCAGCTGATTGGCCGCCTGCAGGATGGTCACGCAGGACCGGTAGTTCTGCTCCAGCTTGATCACCCGCAGGTCTGGATAGTCGGTGCCCAGGCGCTCGAGGTTCTCCAGCGTGGCGCCGCGCCAGCCGTAGATCGACTGATCGTCATCGCCCACCGCCGTGAAGGCCTGCCGCGGCCCGGCCAGCAGTCGCAGCAGCGCGTACTGGCAGGCGTTGGTGTCCTGGTACTCGTCGACCAGCAGGTAGCGCAGGCGCTCGCGCCAGCGCTGGGCAGCCGCCATGTTTTCGCCCAGCAGCTTCACGGGCAGACGAATGAGGTCGTCGAAATCCACCGCCTGGTAGGCGGCCAGGGTCGCGGCATAGTCACGATAGGCCAGTGCCACGGTCTGCTCGAGCGGGTCGACCGCGCCTTCGATCGCGGCCTGCGGCTCGATCATCGAATTTTTCCACAGCGAGATCCGGCCCTGCGCTGCGCGCAGCAGTTTGCGGTCGGTGGTGACGAGCGCCTGCTGCAAAATGCCCATCGAATCGTCGGAATCCAGGATCGAAAACGACGGCTTCAAGCCCAGCGCGCGGGCCTCGCTGCGCACGATCTGCACGCCCAGCGAGTGGAAGGTGCTGACCAGCGGGCGTTCGCGTTCGGGCAGCTTCACCAGGCTCGACAGGCGTTCCTGCATCTCCTGGGCGGCCTTGTTGGTGAAGGTGATGGCAGCGATCGCCGAGCCCTTCATGCCGCTGTCGATCAGGTGCGCGATCTTCTGGGTGATCACCCTCGTCTTGCCGCTGCCCGCGCCGGCGATCACCAGGCAGGGGCCGTCGAGATAGCGGATCGCTTCGCGCTGAGCGGCGTTCAGGAGGGTCGACACGTGGGCGGGTTTCGAGC
>JAYVOV010000073.1:0-9723 GCA_043757735.1 Burkholderiaceae bacterium | reverse complement strand
AGGCCGCAGAACATCAGCGGCGCCATGTTTTGCATCGTGATCATCTTGAGTCGCTCGCGAGAATGAGGGCAGCAATGGCGCTGAAATTACTGCAGCGGGCGTTCGTATTGAAGGTCCATCTGGTAGGTTCCCTGCAGGAAACAGATGCGCTTGATGATCTCGGCTATTCCCTGCAGCGACAGCAGGCCAAAACCCAGCGGCACCAGGATCTTGATCGGCCAGCGGATGAGGCCGCCGGCATTGCTCGACATTTCCTGGTGCATGAAGGAGTCCAGCGCCCAGGGCCAGGACATCCATACCATCAGCAGGGTGGCGGGGAGCAGAAAGAAGATCATGCCGAAGAGGTCGATCTTCGCCTTGCGCAGGCCGGTGGCCCGACCGTAGAGAACATCGACCCGCACATGCTCGTTGACCCGCAGAACCATCGCGGTACCCAGCATCACGGTTACCGCGAACAGGTACCACTGCAATTCGAGCCAGGCGTTGGAACTGCTGTCGAAAAGGTATCGGACGGTGGCGTTGCCCGCCGACACCATGCAGGAAATGAACGAGGCCCAGACCGCAAGCCTGCCAAAGAGGTTGTTCAGGCTGTCGATCGCGTGCGCGACGGGCAAAAGACTCTTCATGGCGAGCAGTACTCTCCGCGAAACAGGGACGGGCCCAAAGACGCGTAACTGTAATGGTTTTTGATCGACAAACGGGCTAGGGTTATCCCGCTTGGCAGCAGGTGCCTACCCAGAGCCACAGTTCAGGACAAGACTACGAGCCAGGCGTTTCAAAAATCGAACATCAGGCGGATATTCTGAACCGCGGCGCCGGACGCGCCCTTGCCCAGGTTGTCCAGGCGCGCCACCAGCACGACCTGCCCCACGCTGTCATTCGCGAAGACCCGCAGTTCCATGGCATCGGTATTGTTCAGCGCTTCGGGTTCTATTCGGCCGTCCGCTTCGGGCGGCAGGACCTGAACGCCGGTGCTGTCACGGTAGCGGCTTTGCAGGATCTGGTTGAGCTGCCCGGCGGCGGGGCGCCCGCGCAGCAGGTCGAGGTGCAGGGGCACCGTGACCAGCATGCCCTGCCGAAAGCTGCCGACCGAAGGCACGAAGATGGGGCGCCGAGACAGCCCGGCGTACTTCTGGATTTCAGGCAGATGCTTGTGCTCCAAGCTCAGAGCGTAGACCTCGAAGGCGGGCGCCTTGCCGGCTTCGTGGGCTTCGATCATCGAGCGCCCGCCACCGCTGTAGCCGCTGACGGCTGGAATGGCAATCGGGTAGTCGGCCGGCAAAACGCCAGCATCCAGCAAGGGGCGCAGCAGAGCGATCGCACCAGTCGGGTAACAGCCGGGGTTACTCACCCGCGCCGCGTCGCGAATGGCGGCGCCCTGCCCGGGCGCCATTTCAGCGAAGCCATACACCCAGCCAGGTGCGACTCGATGCGCACTGCTGGCATCGAGCAGGCGCGGTGCCCGGCCGCCCATCGCATCCGCCAGGGCAACTGTTTCGCGGGCGGCCTCGTCGTGCAGGCACATCACGACCAGGTCGACCGTCGCCATCAGTTCGCGTTTGGCGCCGACGTCCTTGCGCAATTCCGGGGCGATCGAGACAAGCTCGATCTGGGCGACGTCGCGCAGCCGTTCGCGAATGCCCAGACCAGTCGTTCCGGCCTCGCCATCGATGAAAACCCTGATTTTTGACGTCATGAAATTGGCTCCACGTTCAGAACGCCATTTTGCACGGAAATGAGCCTCGCCAGCGCGCTGTGGGGGGCCCGCGTGAATGCCGCCCACAGGATCTTGAGCCCTCCGACACGCACAGGGTGGTGCTGCCGCTGTTCCATACCAATGCACAGGCTTATTCCATCCTGGCCACCCTGTGGGCGGGCGGCAGCGCCGTCGTGCAGCCGCGTTTTTCAGCCAGCCGCTTCTGGGCTGTGTCGCTGCGCCACCGCTGCACCTGGCTGTCGGTGATCCCCTTTTGCATCCGCGCGCTGATGGGTCAGGAAATTCCGGCCCATCACTACCGGCTGTGGGGCACCGGCGACCGCGTGACGCTGCTGGCAGACGGGTCGCTGGCCTTCGGCGATCGGGTGAAGGACATGCTCAAGGGCGGCGGCGAAAACGTCGCCGCTTCAGAGATCGAGTCGGTGATCATGGCGGTGCCGGGTGTTCGTGAAGTGGCAGTGGCCGGCAGGCGCGATCCAATGTACGACGATGTGCCGGTTGCCTTCTTGCTGCCCGATCCGGCCCTGCTCGGTCCGGCCGACGAGGACGGACTGCTCGAGACCTCAGCCCCGATGTTTGCCTCAGCCTCAGGGTTTGCGCGCCGGCGGCACATCGGTGCACACGCCTTCGGCGACTTCCGCCGCCAGGCCGATCGACTCGCCCAGGGTTGGATGCGGATGGATCGTTCGGCCGATGTCGACGGCGTCGGCACCCATTTCGATTGCAAGTGCGATCTCGCCGATCATGTCCCCGGCGTGGGTGCCGACAATGCCACCGCCAACAATTCGATGCGTCTCATCGTCGAACAGCAGTTTGGTGAAACCTTCATCGCGTCCATTGGCGATGGCGCGCCCGGACGCTCCCCAGGGCAGCAACCCCTTGCGCACCTTGATGCCTTTGGCTTTGGCCTCGTCTTCGGTCAGACCAACCCAGGCGACTTCCGGGTCGGTATAGGCCACCGACGGGATCACGTTCGCATCGAAGAAAGCCTTGTGCCCGGCCGCGGCCTCAGCAGCCACATGTCCTTCGTGCACCGCCTTGTGCGCCAGCATCGGCTGGCCCGCCACGTCGCCGATTGCGAAGATATGCGGCACATTGGTGCGCATCTGCTTGTCGACCGTGATGAACCCGCGCTCGTCAACCTGCACACCGGCTCGCTGTGCGCCAATCTTGCCGCCATTGGGACTGCGACCGACCGCCGACAGCACCAGGTCGTAGAGCTGCGGCTCGGGTGGCGCGTTCTCGCCGTCGAACCAGACCCGGATGCCGGCTTCTTCGGCCTCGACCTTGACGGTGCGGGTACGCAGCATCAGCTTGCCGAAGCGTTTTTCATTGAACTTCTGCCAGACGCGCACCAGATCACGATCGGCCCCGGTCATGAGTCCATCGAGCATCTCGACGACGTCGAGGCTGGCGCCCAGCGTCGAGTAGACCGTGGCCATTTCAAGACCGATGATTCCGCCGCCGATCACCAGCATGCGTTTGGGTCTGTGCGCCAGCAGCAGGGCGCCGGTCGAGTCGACGATGCGCGGATCCTGCGGCAGGAACGGCAGGCGTACCGACTGGCTGCCCACCGCGACGATGGCCTGCTCGAAACGAAGCACTTTCCGGGCGCCGGTCTTGCTCTGGCCAGGCCCTTCGGTCAACTCGACTTCGATGTGGTGGTCATCAAGAAAGATGCCGCAGCCGCGAACGATCTCGGTCTTGCGGGTGCGCGCCATGCCGGCCAGGCCGGTGGTGAGCTTGCCCACGACTTTCTCCTTCCAGCCACGCAGGCCGTCGAGATCGATCGTGGGCTCGCCGAAACGGATGCCGTGCGCCGACAATGCGCGGGTCTCGTCCATCACGGCCGCAACATGCAGCAGGGCCTTGGACGGAATACACCCGACGTTCAAGCACACGCCGCCCAGGGTGGAATACCGCTCGACGATGATCACCTTCAAGCCCAGATCGGCCGCGCGAAATGCCGCCGAATACCCGCCAGGGCCACCGCCGAGCACGAGCACATCGCAGCTCAGATCGGCACTGCGAACCGCAGCGCCGGAACCTGCCGTTGCGGGAGCCGATGCCGCGACGGCGATCGCCGCAGCGGGCGGCGGTGTCACGGCGGGCGGTGTCACGGCGGGCGGCGTCCCCGCGGCGGGTATGCCGACCTCTGTATCGAGCAACAGCACCACACTGCCTTTGGCTACCTTGTCGCCGATCGCGACTCGCAACTGCGTGACCACGCCCGCGACCGACGACGGGATTTCCATCGATGCTTTGTCGGACTCGACCGTGATCAGCGACTGTTCGACAACCACCCTGTCGCCCACCTTGACGAGCAGTTCAATGACCTCGACCTCGTCGAAGTCGCCGATGTCTGGCACTGCCACTTCCACTGCTCTCGTCATGCCCACCCCTTCGCCAGGTGCTGGCGACTCACAGCATCACCCGCCGGAAGTCGGCAAGCACCTGGCCCAGATGCGAATTGAATCGCGCAGCTGCCGCGCCATCGACAACCCGATGGTCATAGGACAGCGACAGCGGCAGCATCAGCCGCGGCTGGAATTGTTTGCCGTCCCAGACCGGTTTCATCGCCGAACGGCACACGCCCAGGATGGCCACCTCGGGCGCGTTGATGATTGGCGTGAAATAGGTTCCGCCGATGCCGCCGAGGCTCGAGATCGAGAAGCAGCCGCCCTGCATATCGGCCAGTCCCATCTTGCTGTCGCGCGCCTTGGCCGCCAGCTCACCGGTTTCGCGAGCGATCTGATAGATGCCCTTCTGATCGGCATCGCGCACCACCGGCACGACCAAGCCGTTGGGGGTGTCGGCCGCGAACCCGATGTGGAAGTACTTCTTGTAGACCAACGAATCGCCCTCGAGCGACGCATTGAACTCGGGAAACTTCCGCAGCGCGGATACGCATGCCTTGATGAGAAACGCCAGCATCGTCACCTTCACGCCGCTCTTGTCGTTCTCCTTGTTCAACTGGACCCGGAACGCCTCGAGTTCAGTGACGTCGGCATCGTCGTTGTTGGTGACGTGCGGAATCATCACCCAGTTGCGATGCAGGTTCGCGCCGGAGATCTTCTTGATCCGCGACAGCGGCTTGGTGTCGATCGGGCCGAACTTGGCGAAATCCACCTTGGGCCAGGGAATCAGTCCCAGGGCGGCGCCATTGCCGGCGGCGGGCGCCGCGGCAGCAGCCGGCAATGCCGACGCCGCCTGCGTCACCACATTTTTGACGAATAGACGCACATCTTCCTGGGTGACGCGCTGTTTGGGTCCGGTGCCACGGACCCGATGCAGATCGACCCCCAACTCGCGTGCGAACTGCCGGACCGACGGCGAAGCGTGCGGTTTGACGACATCTTCTGCGCCATGGCGTTCCGCCGGTACGGGGTGGCCACGCGCCTCTGTCGCCGGTAGTGCAGGAGCGTCGTCAGCGGTCGGGCCAGCGGGAGAGACCGGCACAGCCGCCATGACGGGGACGGTGCCGGCCGAGTTCTCGGCCGTGTCGCCGGTCTCGTGTCCGGCCGCCCTGGCGAGCAGAACAATCGGTGAGCCTTTGGAGATTTTGTCACCGATTTTCACCAGCAGCGCCTTGACCATCCCGGCGCTGGGCGAAGGGATTTCCATCGACGCTTTATCAGACTCGACGGTGATCAGCGATTGTTCGGCGACGACGCTGTCTCCGGGTTTGACCAGCAGTTCGATCACGTCGACCTGATCGAAATCGCCGATGTCGGGCACGAGCACGGTCTCGTCTCCTGCTGGAACGGTCGGTGCCATCGGTGCAATCGGTGCGGTCGGTGCAATCGGTGCGGTCGGCAGCGCAGTCGGTGCGGCCACAACGGCCGAACCCTGCCCGCCCGCCTCGAGCAGCAGCACCACGCTGCCCTTGGCCACCTTGTCGCCGAGCTTGACCCGCAGTTCCTTGACCACCCCGGCGCTCGAAGATGGGATCTCCATCGACGCCTTGTCGGACTCCACTGTGATCAGCGATTGTTCTGCAGCCACCGTGTCGCCCGCCTTGACCAGCAGCTCGATCACCTCGACTTCATCGAAGTCGCCAATGTCCGGCACCTGTACTTCTATCAACTGACTCATGTCGGCAACCTTCAGGCGGTGAGCGGATTGGACTTTTCGGGATTGATTCCGTACTGGCGAATCGCGTCGGCCACGGTCTGCAGCGGCACCGTGCCCTCGTCGGCGAGCGCCTTCAGCGCGGCGACGACCACAAAATGCCGGTTGACTTCGAAGTGCTCGCGCAGCTTGGCCCGGAAATCCGAGCGTCCAAAACCGTCGGTGCCAAGGACCCGGTAGTCGCGCCCGCGGGGCATGAACGGGCGGATCTGATCGGCGAACAGCTTCATGTAGTCGGTCGAGGCCACGACGGGTCCCGGGTGGTCAGCCAGTTGCCGGGTGATGTAGGGGACACGCTGCGTTTCGGTGGGGTGCAGCAGGTTCCAGCGATCGCACTCGATGCCGTCACGACGCAGTTCGTTGAAGCTGGTCACGCTCCAGACATCGGCGCCGATGTGCCAGTCGTGCTCGAGAAGTTGAGCCGCAGCGATCACTTCGCGCAGGATGGTGCCCGAACCCATCAGCTGCACGCGCGTGGTGCGGGGCTGCCCAGCCTGCAGAAGGTAGATGCCGCGAATGATGCCGGCCTCGTCGCCCAGGCGCAGACCAGGGTGCGGGTAGTTCTCGTTCATGACCGTGAGGTAGTAAAAGACGTTCTCGCGCTGCGTCACCATGCGCTTGAGGCCGTCGTGAATGATCACTGCCAGCTCATGGGCAAAGGTAGGGTCGTAGCAGACGCAGTTCGGAATGGTCGATGCAAGGATGTGGCTGTGGCCATCTTCGTGCTGAAGCCCTTCGCCGTTGAGCGTGGTGCGCCCCGCGGTACCACCCAGCAGAAAGCCCCTCGCCTGCATGTCGCCGGCGGCCCAGGCGAGATCGCCGATGCGCTGGAATCCGAACATCGAGTAGTAGATGTAGAAGGGCAGCATCTGGCGATTGTTGGTGGAGTACGAAGTGGCCGCAGCCATCCACGAACTGAAGGCGCCGGCTTCGTTGATCCCCTCTTCCAGAATCTGGCCCTTCTTGTCCTCCCGGTAGTACATGACCTGGTCTTTGTCGACCGGCGTGTACTTCTGGCCCTCCGGGGCATAGATGCCTAGCTGGCGGAACATGCCCTCCATGCCGAAGGTGCGCGCTTCGTCGGGCACGATCGGCACCACCCGCGGGCCAAGCGACTTGTCGCGGATCAGCGCGGTCAGGACGCGCACGAATGCCTGGGTGGTGGATATCTCACGCCCCTCAGGGGTGGGATCGAGCACCGCCTGCAGCGCCGACAACGCCGGCACTGCGAGTATCTCGTCGGCCTGACGGCGGCGTTGCGGCACGAAACCGCCTAACGCTCGCCGCTGTTCGTGCATGTACTGCATCTCGGGCGAGTTCTCGTCCGGCTTGAAGAACGGCAGCGCTTCGAGCTTGTCGTCGGGAATCGGAATCGCGAACCGGTCACGGAATTCGCGAATGCTCTGCGCGTCGAGCTTCTTCAACTGGTGGGTTGGGTTCTTCGCCTCGCCGGCACGGCCCATGCCGTAGCCCTTGACCGTCTTGGCCAGCACGACAGTGGGCTGCCCGCGATGCTGCGCCGCTGCCGAAAAAGCGGCGTACACCTTGTGCGGATCGTGTCCGCCACGATTCAGACGCCAGATGTCGTCGTCGGTCATGCGCGAGACCAGCTCGAGCAGCTTGGGGTGCTTGCCGAAGAAATGACGGCGCACATACGCACCGTCGTTGGCCTTGTAGGCCTGGTACTCGCCGTCGACCGTTTCTTCCATGATTCGCTGCAAGATGCCATCCTGGTCGCGCGCCAGCAGCGGATCCCAGTAGGAGCCCCACAGCAGCTTGATCACATTCCAGCCCGAGCCCCGGAACTCGCCCTCGAGCTCTTGAATGATCTTGCCGTTGCCGCGCACCGGGCCATCGAGGCGCTGCAGGTTGCAGTTGACGACAAAAATGAGGTTGTCGAGTTTTTCGCGGGCCGCCAAGCCGATGGCGCCAAGCGACTCAGGTTCGTCCATCTCGCCGTCGCCACAGAACACCCAGACCTTGCGATTGCTGGTGTCGGCGATGCCCCGGGCGTGCAGGTACTTCAGGAAACGCGCCTGGTAGATCGCCGTGAGCGGACCCAGCCCCATCGAGACGGTGGGGAACTGCCAGAAGTCGGGCATCAGCTTGGGGTGCGGGTAGCTGGACAGCCCCTTGCCGTCGACCTCCTGACGAAAGTTCAGCAGCTGGTCTTCGGTCAGACGGCCTTCCAGGAACGCCCGCCCATAGATGCCCGGCGCGGAATGACCCTGAAAGTAGACGAGATCGCCGCCGTGGCCCTCATGCGGCGCATGCCAGAAGTGGTTCATGCCGGCGCCGATCATCGTGGCCAGCGAAGCGAACGAGGCAATATGCCCGCCCAGATCGCCGCCGTCGGCCGGGTTGTGCCGATTGGCTCGCACCACCATCACCATTGCGTTCCAGCGGACGTAGGAACGAATTCGTTCTTCGAATTCGGCATTGCCCGGGGAACGCTCTTCGAGCTGTACGGGAATGGTATTGATGTACGCGGTATTGGCCGAGAATGGGATGAAAGCGCCCGAGCGGCGCGCCTTTTCGGTCAGGGATTCAAGCAGGAAATGGGCTCGCTGCGGGCCTTCACGGTCGATGACAGCTTCCAGGGCGTCGAGCCACTCCTGCGTTTCAGTGGGATCGGGATCAGCCGGCGTTTGGGCAACTGGCGGCGAACTGGGAACAGCGGACATGGTCTCCCCCGGAGGGCGTTGGTGTTGGGGGCAAAGTGCCCGCCCCTGCATTGTCGAGTTCGATTCTAGAGAGTGAGTTTTCCGAACACAAGTAAAATTTGCACGATGCGCAATTCAATTTCATATTGCGGAAATTGCATTGCGCATCGTGAATCCTCGGACTGGCTGGCCATGGACGCCGGCGCGCCGGCACTCCTACACTGCGCCCTTCATGCCGCTCAAACCCCCGAACACATCGCTGCGCGCTGAACTGCGCGCCATCAAGTGGTTCACGCTGACCCACGCAGCAGGACTGCTGGTTTTTGCACTGCTCATGGGCGGCTTCTTCTGGGGCCTCCATGCAGTCGAAGAAGATCGGCAAGGACAGGTGCTGCACCGCGACCTGGAGCGGGCGCAGCAGTCGATTCGCCTCAGGCTGCGCGAAAACCAGGTGGCGGTGATGGCCGCCAGCCACGATTGGGCACTGCCCGAAGGCAATGCTTCACCTGACGCCCGTGCGCGTGAATTCCTGGGCCGCCACCCCGAGATCGCATATCTCGCCTTCGTCGATTCTGAGCGGCAGGTGAAATGGCTGGTGATCGCGCGCGGTAGTCCTGGCGTGGTCATGCGCGCGCCAGGAACGCGGATCGACGATTCGGCGGGCTTGGGCACCTACCTTGAGTCACGCAACGAGCGCCGACCCAGCTATTCTTCACCTTTTCTTGGTGACGACAACGAACTCTTAGTGGAACTTTATACGCCAATGCTGCGCAACGGCGCCTTCAGCGGCTCGGTGGTGGTGGCCTACGCGCTATCGCGCATCCTGACCGCCGGCTTGTCGGCACAAGTTCGCGAGCGCTATCACGTGTCGCTCACCGATCAGAGTGGCAACGTGCTGGTCAGCGCGTCGCCGCGCCGGATCCAACAAGCCAACCTGAGCGATGAGCTGCCACTCGACCCGCCTGGGCGTGGCGTGCGGCTGCGCGCGTTTGTAATCGACTCGCGCCAGCGACTGCTCGAGCGCGGTCTGCTGCTGGCGGTGATCGGCCTCACGCTGGCCAGCACGGTCAGTCTGATTCTGCTCTGGCGGCACGGCCGCCGCCGTCTGTACGCCGAGGCCGAACACGACCGGTTGTTCCGCCTGTCAGGCGACTTGATGTGCGTGCTCGACGATGGGGGCCATTTCACACGTGTCAATCCCGCGTTCCGCGT
>JAYVOV010000072.1:0-2633 GCA_043757735.1 Burkholderiaceae bacterium | reverse complement strand
TCGTCGGCGGCCATCGGGGCTGCCCGCCGCAGCATGGCCTTGACCCGCGCGAGCAGTTCGCGGAGCGAGAATGGCTTCGTGACATAGTCGTCGGCGCCGACTTCGAAGCCGGTCAGCTTGTCGCCTTCCTGCGCCCGGGCGGTGAGCATGATGATCGGCAGGTCGCGGGTTCTGACGTCGGCACGCAGCCGCCGCGCCAGTTCGATGCCCGGGATGTCTGGCAGCATCCAGTCGAGCAGCAGGAGATCGGGCAGTGCGGAGTCGATCTGCTGACGGGCTTGCGCCGCGTCATGTGCCAGCACGGGCGTGTAGCCCGCGTGGCGCAAATTGACCACGATCAGTTCACCGATGGCGGGTTCGTCTTCTACGATCAGGATTCGTGCGTTCACGGCCATCACATTATGACGGTAACTTGACCGTTTGATGACAGCCCTGCCAGCGTCCGTATTTCAGGGGCGCCTGATCCTCCGGGTGCCCGCCCGCCGAGGTCGACTGGTGCTGCCTGGTTCAGGTGGCCGCGGGAACGGCCGGCAGACGGCCGTAGATATCTGAAAAACGCACGATGTCGTCTTCACCCAGGTAGTCGCCGCACTGCACCTCGATCATGACCAGGTCGACCACCCCCGGGTTTTCGAGCCGGTGCTTGGCGCCGATCGGGATATAGGTGGATTCGTTGGCCGCCACCAGGAAACTTTTTTCGTCGCAGCCCACGCGAGCGGTGCCCGAGACGACGATCCAGTGTTCGCTGCGGTGATGGTGCATCTGCAGCGACAGCGACTGTCCCGGCCTGACCTCGATGCGTTTGATCTTGAAGCGAGGCCCTTCCTGCAGCACCGTGTAGGTGCCCCAGGGGCGCGCGACGGTGCGATGCAGTCGCGCCGCCTCATGGCCGCCGGCCTTCAGGCGCGTGACGATTTCCTTCACACGCTGGCTGGCGTCCTTGCTTGCGACCAGCAGGGCGTCCGGAGTGTCGACGATCAGCAGGTTGTCGATGCCGACCGTCGCGACCAGCCGGCCTTCGCTTTGAATGTGAGAGTTGCGCGAGTCGACCAGGAGGGTTTCGCCGACCGTGGTGTTGCCGTTGGTGTCGGCCTCGAACTGCTCGGACACCGCTTTCCAGGATCCGATGTCGCTCCAGCCAAAGCGCGACGGCAGCACCAGCACATCTGACGCTTTTTCCATTACCGCATAGTCGATGGAGATGTCCGGGCAGCGACTAAATGTGGCTGCGTCGATGTCGATGCGTTCGGCGCTGGCCCCTTTCTGACTCGCCAGCCAGGCCTGACGGCTGCTCTCCAGCACCTGCGGTGCATGCCGGGAGAGTTCTTCGATCAGGCGATCGGCCCGAAAGCAGAACATGCCGCTGTTCCAGACGAAATTGCCGGCCTGCAGAAACTGCAACGCCCAGGCTGCGTCGGGTTTTTCGACGAAGCGCGCCACCTGGCGGGCTTCGGTTCCGGCCACCGCTGCACCGGTCTCGATGTAGCCGAAGCCGGTCTCGGGTGCGGTCGGTTGAATGCCGAACAGCACGATCGCGCCGTTGGCCGCGCTTTGTGCGGCCATTCGTGCGCATGCCTGGAACGCGGCTTCATCGGGGATCAGGTGATCGGCGGGCAGCACCAGCAGCACGGCGTCGGGCGACTGGGCCTGCGCCCAGAGCGCGGCCAGGGTGATGGCAGGCGCGGTGTTGCGCCCGACCGGTTCGAGGAGCTGGGTGACGGCAATGCCGCGGGCCTGCGGCAATGCGGCTATTTCTTCGCGCGTCTTGAAGAAGTATTCCTGATTGGTGACCACTGCCGCACGCCCGCCGTCGGCCAGCGGCAAGGCGCGGGTGAGGGTTCGCTGCAGCAGACTGTGCGGGCTGCCGAGCTTCATGAAGGGCTTGGGCATCGCTTCGCGCGAAACCGGCCAGAGTCGGCTGCCGGCTCCACCGGAGAGGATGACGGGTACCAGCATGAGGGCTCCAGTAAAGCGTTGATGAAAAGGGGTCAGGGCAGTGTGTTCAGAGCAGCCGACAGATGGGCCGCCGCGACCGATCGGCAACCGCATGGTCCGCCAAATGGGGGCGCTGTGCATGCGACACTTGGCACGCCACAGTAGCCGCACTTTGCGGCCAGGGAATGATCAGTGACAAAACTCCAACGACAATCGGTGCTGGTGACCGGCGGAGCGGGCTACATCGGCTCGCACACGGTTATCGAGCTGTTGCGTGCAGGCTATCCGGTGGTGGTGCTCGACAATCTGAGCAACTCGAGTCCGGAAGCCTTGCGCCGGGTCGAGCGAATCACCGGCGCCAGCGCGCCGCTGGTGACTGGCGACATCCGCGATGAAGGCCTCCTCAAGGATCTCCTCGCGCGGCATCGTTTCGGCGCGGTGCTGCATTTCGCCGGTCTGAAGGCCGTCGGTGAATCGGTGGCGAAGCCGCTCGAGTACTACGACAACAACGTGGCGGGCACCCAGGTGCTGCTGCGCTGTCTCAATGAGGCCGGCGTGAAGCGTTTCGTCTTCAGTTCTTCGGCTACCGTTTATGGCGATCCCGATTCGGTGCCGCTGTCGGAGACTTCGCGCACCAGACCGACCAATCCGTATGGCCGCTCGAAGTGGATGATCGAATGCATGCTCGAGGACCTGGC
>JAYVOV010000071.1:0-9764 GCA_043757735.1 Burkholderiaceae bacterium | reverse complement strand
GCAGGCGTGTGCGGATCACCCGATCGACTTCGGACAGGTCGGCCGTTAATACCGGAAACATTTCGATCGGTTTCATGACCGGTGGGATTATAGGGTTTTGCTTTGACAGGCCCCTGCCAGGCCGCCGGAGGCCCCTTCGGGTCGCGCCGTTATTTCAGGATGAGCATGGCCGATTCGAGGCGTCATTGACGGCTCGTCGGTTGCGCCTGCGCGCGATGGTTTCAGGCTTGGCGGCGCGTTCTTGTCTTGTTGAACAGCTCGAATAAATTGGCCTTGGCTCGTTGCATCTGATGTGCCGCCGCCAGGTCAGTTTGGGCGGCGCCCTGAGCCGGCAATGCCGGCACGGTCATGCCCGGTTTGAACGTCGGCACGGAGAACGCGTTGCTGGGCGCGGCGTACCGTTGGGGGATGTGGCTGTAGCCCATATGCTTGCGCACGACGCTGGCATTCTTGCTCTCGGCCAGGGGATTGTCGTTGCTCTGGCGCGGGCGTGATCTGGTTTGCTCGATGCGCCGTTTTTCCAGCAGCCGGGCGACTTTGCCGTTGATGAATTCGGAGCCGTTGTCGCAGTGGAACCCCTCGTTCATAAAGGGGAACTGCGCCATGATCAAGGCCAGCACCGGCAGCAAGTACGCCTCGCTGATAGCCTGCACGCCGGCCATCAGCTGCCACTGGCTCACGCAGTTGGCGCAGGTGATGTGCCTGCGCCGGGCCTGGTAGCGCGCGCTCTTGCGCAGGTTGTACAGGTGCCCCACCGACAGCCCCGCCAAGCGTTCGTAGCGTGCATCGCCATAGCCGGACCAGGCACGCTGCACGAGGTGCACGAGGTGCACGAGGTGCACGGTGGCCGGGCCGCAGACGTCCTCATTGGCGCGATCCATCTCGACGAGCAGCTCGATGTCGTTCGCGCTGTACTTGCGAACAAAGGGTGCCGCCGGGGAAGAACTGCACCTGCGGGGTTGCATTCAGAAATTCCTGCCATTGCGCGATCGTGCGCAGCAGCGACTCGTTCAGGTTGATCACCATCCTTGTGATGATCAACCTGCCAACGCTTTCGCCTCAATCGCGCGCCGTCGGGCTCATTTCTCGTTGGAAAGGGCTGGCTCTTGCGCATTGCACAAAGACCCGCCATAATCTATGGTTCAGTCAATCCACCCTCATTGAGGCTCCTATGTACGCGGTCATAAAAACCGGTGGCAAGCAATACAAAGTTGCGGCCGGCGACAAGATCAAAATAGAACAGATGCCAGCGGACGTCGGAACTGAAATCACCTTCGACCAGGTTCTGGCGGTGGGCAGCGGCGAGAACATCGTCGTTGGCGCCCCTCTGGTTTCAGGGGCTACGGTTTCGGTTACGGTGCTCTCGCAGGGTCGTCACGATAAAGTGATGATTTTCAAGATGCGCCGTCGCAAGCACTATCGCAAGACGCAGGGCCATCGGCAGAACTACACCGAAGTTCTGATCAGCCGGATCGCTTCAGAACTGGGCGAATCGCTGGCACCGGTCGCTGTTGCGGCGCCTGTGGCGCAGTAATTCGTGGCGCAATAAGGAGAAAGCACCATGGCACAGAAAAAAGGCGGCGGCTCTACGCGAAACGGTCGGGATTCCCAGCCAAAAATGCTGGGCGTCAAGGCCTATGGTGGTGAAACCGTCTCGGCGGGTTCAATCATCGTTCGTCAGCGTGGCACCAAGTTTCACCCCGGCACCAATGTCGGCGTGGGCAAGGACTGGACGCTGTACGCGCTGATCGACGGCAACGTGAAGTTTGCGATCAAAGGCGCGCTGAATCGCCACACCGTGAGCATTCTGCCGCTGCCGGCCGAGGCCGCACCGGCGCAATAAGGCCGCTGTAGCAGGGTCGATGAGCCCCGCTACGGCGGGGCTTTTTTGTTGGTGCGCCGGGTTGACGGGCAGCATTACTGTTTGTGGGCCGGCATGACCGGTTGCAGTATGGTGGTCTCGCCCATGGTGAGGCGCCTTGGGGGCAATCATGAAGTTTATTGACGAAGCACGGATCGAAGTCATCGCCGGCGACGGCGGCACGGGCGTCGTCTCGTTTCGTCGCGAAAAATTCATCCCCCGGGGTGGCCCCGACGGCGGCGACGGCGGGCATGGCGGCAGCATCTACGCGGTGGCCGATCGCAACATCAATACGCTGGTCGATTTCCGTTACGCGCGCAAACACCTGGCGCGCGGCGGCGAGCGGGGCCGCGGATCGGACCAGTACGGCAAAGCGGCCGAGGACATCTCGCTGCGCATGCCGGTCGGCACAATGATCTTCGACGATGAAAGCGGCGAGCTGCTGTTCGACCTCGCCGCCCATGGCCAGGTGGTGATGCTTGCCAAGGGCGGTGAAGGCGGTCTGGGCAATATTCACTTCAAGTCGAGCACCAACCGCGCGCCGCGCCAGTCCACCTCCGGCATCGAGGGCGAACATCGCAGCTTGCGTCTCGAGCTCAAGGTGCTGGCCGACGTGGGCATGCTCGGCATGCCCAACGCCGGCAAGTCGACGTTCATTGCGGCAGTCAGCAATGCGCGGCCCAAGATCGCCGACTATCCGTTCACTACACTGCATCCCAATCTGGGTGTCGTGCGCGTGGGGCCCGAGAAGAGTTTCGTGATTGCCGACATTCCCGGGCTCATCGAAGGCGCGGCCGAGGGTGCAGGTCTCGGGCATCAGTTCCTGCGCCATCTGCAGCGCACCCGTCTGCTGCTGCATCTGGTCGATCTGGTGCCCTTCGATCCGGATGCCGATCCGGCCAGGGACGCACGCGCAATCATCAAGGAACTGCAGAAGTACGATCCTGCACTGGCGCTCAAGCCGCGTTGGCTGGTGCTCAATAAAATCGACATGATCGCGACCGATGAACGCCAGGCGTACATCGATGGCTTTCTGAAGAAGTTTCGCGGCCGCGGCAAGAACGCCATGCCGGTCACGCGAGTGTTCGCCATTTCGGGGCTCACCCGTGAGGGCTGCGAAGAGCTGCTGCTCGAGATCAACGGCTATCTGGAATCACTGCGCGAGCCCGAGGCGAAAGTCGCCGATCCGCGCTTCGACAACCCGGCAGCCGAACTGACGCCGGCGCCGGGGCGCGAGCCGGAGGTGCCCACGGGCGATGCGGCCGGCCCGACGCCATGAACGCTTCGTTGGAAGATCTGTCGGTGGCCCGACCGGTCGTTGCCGATGCGCTCCGGGTGGTCGTGAAGGTTGGTTCCAGCCTGGTCACCAACGATGGCAAAGGGCTTGACGCGGCCGCGATCGCCGAATGGGGCCGGCAGATTGCTCACCTGCGCGCCGCCGGTAAACAGGTGGCCATGGTTTCTTCAGGCGCGGTAGCCGAGGGCAT
This sequence comes from Burkholderiaceae bacterium, assembly GCA_043757735.1. Taxonomy (GTDB): domain Bacteria; phylum Pseudomonadota; class Gammaproteobacteria; order Burkholderiales; family Burkholderiaceae_E; genus Quisquiliibacterium. The sequence goes on along the minus strand of JAYVOV010000071.1, from coordinate 6,416 downwards.
GAAGCGCCTGAACTGGACGCGCCGCCCCCGCGAGATGCACGAGCTGCAGGCAGCCGCCGCGGTGGGCCAGATGGGCATGGCGCAGGTTTATGAAAGCAGCTTTCGCGAGCACGGCCTGCCGACTGCGCTGGTGCTGCTGACCCACGAAGATCTGGCCGATCGCAAGCGCTATCTCAATGCGCGCTCCACCTTGCTCACGCTGCTGCGGCTGGGCGTGGTGCCGATCATCAACGAGAACGACACCGTGGTCACCGACGAGATCAAGTTCGGCGACAACGATACGCTGGGCTCGCTGGTCACCAACCTCATCGACGCCGATGCGCTGATCATCCTGACCGATCAGGCCGGACTGTTCACCGCCGATCCGCGCAAGCATCCGCAGGCGCGGCTGTTGTCGCAGGTGAGCGCCGGCGACGCGGCGCTGGAAAACATGGCGGGCGGCGCCGGGAGTTCGATCGGCAAGGGCGGCATGATCACCAAAGTGCTGGCCGCCAAGCGCGCGGCCAGCAGCGGCGCGCACACCGTGGTCGCGTCCGGTCGGATGCCCGAGGTGCTGGTTCGGCTGGCCAGGGGCGAAGACATCGGCACGCGGTTCATCGCGCTCACGCCGCGCCTCGCGTCACGCAAGCAGTGGCTGGCCGATCATCTGCAGCTTCGTGGTTCGGTCACGCTGGACGAGGGCGCTGCGCGTGCGCTGAGCGAAGGCGGCAAGAGCCTCTTGCCGATCGGTGTCGTGGAAGTGAGTGGTGAGTTCGAGCGTGGCGAAGTGGTCGCCTGCCGGGATGCCGCCGGGCGCGAGATCGCCCGCGGGCTGATCAACTATTCGAGCTCTGAAAGCCGGCTGATCATGCGCCGGGCATCGTCTGAGATTGAAGGCATCCTGGGCTTCATCGAAGAACCCGAACTGATCCACAGAGACAACCTGATCCTGCGCTGACGGCGCAGTGCCGGATAGCATCTAACTGGCCTGAGGACTGCGCAGCAGCCGCCAGGCCAGCAGTCCCAGCACAGCCACCACCGCCACCAGCGCAGCCCACATCGCGGCCTGAGCGGGGTCGATATCGTCGAGCCAGCCCTGGCTGCGCGCGCTGCTGATCGGCGTCTCGAGGCTGGCCGGTGACGCCGGCAGTGCTTCGGCCGATCGATAGCCCGGCACCAGCGCTGCCATCGGCAGGGCCGCCGAGCTCAGGCGCTTGTGGCCGATGGCCAAGGTGAAGGGCGCCGGCCCCCGAGCCGCAAAGACCACGCGCGTTGCCGGCCAGATCAGTTCGAGTTCGGGCGGCGCGGCGGTGAAATCGCCGGCGCGGCGATCGATGCGCACACGCCATTGCCGATCGTCGAGGGTCGAGGCAGCCAGGTCCTGATCGATCGGCAGCAGGTCTTGTCCGCCAGCCGAGCCGGGCGCAAGGCGATAGAAGGTGCCGCTGTGCCGAAGGCGCCAGGCCTCGGCGTCCGGGTTTCGCGATTCGATCCGTGCAGGGGCGATCGTATTGAGCTGCCCGAAGTGCAACTGAACCCTTGCCACCGGCAGACGCGCCCCGCTGTCGAAGTTCACCAGCGTATCGATTCCTTCGGTCGAGACCTGGCCCTTCAGGCGCAGACGCTGCCATTGCGAGGCTGGCTGCGCCGTGGGCCGCTCGATGCGGGCTGACTCGATCGGCAGGGCCGCCAGAGCCGGCGGCCAGGGCAGGCGCAGATAGCGAAGACGAGTGGCTGGGAACTCGATCCGGTCACGCAGGATCGCCTGGGGCGCGGCCCCCACGCGCAGCAGCGGGGCCTGATCGGTGAGCGGTTGCCATTGGCGAAGATCGTCGCTGCCTTCGAGCCGGACCAGGGTCTGGAAGTCGGCGCCAGCCGCGACCTGCAGGACGAGGGCCTGATAGGTTTCGGGCGCCGCTCGGGCGCCGCTCCCGGCGGGCTCGGACAGATCGAAGTACCAGGCGGCAATCCGCCCTTCGGTGCCAGGGCTCTGATCGGACTTTCCGCGCACGCTGAGGGTGAGACGCTGGTCCTCATAGCTGAGCAGGACCTCGGGGAGTTCGGCCGCTTCGGCCGCGCCTCGAGCCACTCGGAGTGGAACTGCTTTGACGTCGCGTGCCAGGGCCGGTTGTGCTGCGATCCGGGCCCGGTCGAGCGCGAACGGGATCGACTCACCTGCGCCATTGATCAGGCGCAGGTCGGAAAGATCGGCGCCGCGGCTGTGCGTGAGGGCGGCCGCTGGCAGAACGACGCTGTGCAGGGGACCTGCGCCTCGCAGCGTGATCGCCGCGCGCCAGGAAAAATCGTCGAGCTCGAGCGCCTGCGCGCCGGCGCCGGACAGTGCACAGGACAGGCCCAGGGCCGCACGCAGCAGTCTGTCGACAGCGCGGCGACGGCGGGGGTGATGCAGGCGCAGGGGCACTGTCAAGGTGGGTTTTCCTGTTCGGACTCGGGGTTCGGCCGAGGGCCTGCAGACGCGATCATTCGGGCAGGCGGCATTGGCGCGAAATAACCGATGACCAGCATCAGTGCGCCCACGCCGAGGAATGACACCACCCGGGTCAAGCCACCCCAGTTCGACAGATCGACGAGGAACAGCTTGCCGACCACCAACGCCAGGAGTACCGCCCCGACCAGCCAGATCGGACGGCGTGCGCCGCGCGCGCCGTTCACCATGGTGGCCAGTGCCGACAGACCCCACAGCAGCGAAACGGCCGTCTGTGCCAGGCCCGAATCGGCGAGGTTGTCGAAGTTGTAGGCGATGCCACCGTAGTGCGCGACTGCGCGCAGCACGATCGCGTTGAGCGCGACGAACAGGCTGAGCCCGATGGCGCCGGCGCGCAAGGCGGCGCTTGACACACCGCTGGCCGCGAACTGTGCCGGGCTTGTGGAGGCGGGTGCCGGGTATTGCCGCCACCACACACCAAGTGCCAGCGCGGCGGCGGCGACAGCAAGGTCCACCGGATTGAGGATCGGCAGGTAGCGCACGCCGGTCTCGAGTGATTCAGGCGCGAACGAGGATGCCCACAACCAGCCCATCAGCACCACGGCGACGGTGCTCGTGGCGCCGGGGTGGTAGGCCGCCGGGCGCATCGCGATCGGCCAGCGCGAAGCCAGGCGGTCGGCGTGCAGGCTGGTCAGCACCAGCGCCACCACCGCGCCCCAGATGGCCACCGGCCAGGCTGCGGCATGAGTGGCCCGCTCGATCAGCCACGACGCCTGCCACGCCAGCAGTACGGTGGCCAGGAGAAGCCGCCAGGCATGCTGCACCGACAGCATTGTGGGGTGCGGCCAGATGGGCGCCCGCAAAGCACGGTCGTGCACGGCGAATGCAATCAGCCAGCCGATGCCGGCCCATGCCTGCGCGGGATGCCTGGCGCTGGCCGACTGAGCGAAGGCAAGCAGGGTCAGCAGGGGCAGCAATCCCTGGACCGCGAGGCCGGCGTGCGGCCACTCGGCGCGAGCGGCCGCCAGCAGCAGGCCGGTCGCGGTCAGGGCGAACAGCAGCAAGACGGCAGTGCAGCGCCCCGCGTCACCCAGCGCAGCCCAGGCGTCGAACTCGGCGACATTGCCGGCCAGCCACCACAGGAGGCCCCAGGCGAGCAGTGCCGGCGATACCCACTGACCCAGGATGCGCGACAGTCGGGGGTGATTGTTCAGATCGGTGGCAAGCAAGGTCCAGGCCGAGAACAGCGCAGCCCCGGCAACCAGCGCGATGCCGATCCAGCGTGCATTGAGGAACGGCGTGCTGGTGTGCAGGCTGGCCAGTCGATCGAGCAGCAGCACCGACGCGATCAACTGCAAGGCGAGCCCGCTGAGCAGCGGCAGCCAACGGCCGTGCCGCACGCCGAACCAGACCACGCCAGCGCCTTCCAGCGCCCAGACGGCCGAGGTGACTCGTGGATCAAAGGCCAGAGGAATCGCCAGCGTGAGAAAGCCGATGCCGATGGTCAGAAACACCCGACCAAGCGATGCCGATCTTCTCAGCCAGAGGGCCAGCCCCAGGTACAGCGCGCCGAAAGCCACCGCGGACCAGGCAGCTGCCCACGGGATGCCCTGCACGAGGGCGGCCTGTGCGCTGAAGCCCACCAGCGGCGGGCCGAATACCAGTGTGCCGTCTATGGCGTGGGCCAGGCGTGTCGGCGTCTTGCGGGACTCGACGACGACGATGGCGATGAACAGCAGCACGAAGGCGGCCAGGAACGGCTGCACGCTGGCGTAGTGCTCGGGCTTGTAGTACTGATAGCCCCAGAGGCCGCCAACCATGAAGGTGAATGCGAAACCGACCAGGTAGAGCACCCGCCAGGACCTGAACAGGGCGATGGCGGCGATGCCGAGATCGAGCAGCAGGTAGTACCCGAAGAGTGCGACGTGGCTCCCGCTGCCAGTGGAGACCACGAGGGGTGCGATGAACCCGCCACTGGCCCCCAGCACAGCCAGCGACAAGGCGTCTTGTTTGACCGCCAGCACGCATGAAAAGGCACAGATTGCCACCGCCAGCCCGAACGCCAGTTCGAGCGGCAGCAGCTGATACAGTCGCAGCGCCGCAAACACATCGAGATACAGGGCGGCCACTGCCGCACCTTGCAGCAGCATTGCGTAAGGGGGTCTGCGGATGCGCAGGCGCCAGCCGACCAGCAGAAGTGCCAGTGCGATCGCGGCGATGATCACGATGCGCAGTGCCGGCGGCAGCAGATCGTGATCGACCGCGAACTTGGCGAGGAAGCTCAGCCCCAGGAGCAGCACCAGGATGCCCATGCGGGCGACCGTGTTGCCACCGAACAGCCATGCCTTGATTGCTGTCACCAGCCGTGTGACCAGGCCCGGGCTGTGCGGCGCACCAGCAATGGATGAGGGCGCGATGGCACCGGTCGATGTGCTGAGACCGGGTTCAGAGGCCAGCGGCTGAGCGGCTTGCGATTCGGTGCCCGGCGACGGGACTCGTGCAGGTGTTGCTGCAGCGTCGATCGGGCTGAACGCCGGGCCGGCTGCGACGGGTTCGCCCAGGTTTGTCGTCTCCAGGCGTTCCGGGATCAGTTCGCCGGCGGCGAACTGATCGAGTCGGCGCTTGAGCGTCGCGACTTCCTTCTCCAGGATTGCGACCCGTCGGGCCAGCGGATCTGCCTCGATGATCGGCAGCGCTTCGCCCTCGCGATGGCGGTCATACGTGTCAGCTGGCTGGACTGCCGTCGATTTGGCCCTGCCTTTGCTGATCCAGGCGAGCAGCCCGGCGGCGATGAGAGCGCCGATGATCGCACCCGGCAACTCGCCCAGCGAGCCACCGACCAGCAGACCTGCCAGCACCAACAGCCATTTCACGCCTGCGCTCCGAAGTCCGTCGAGCACGCATCCTACGGCCCGGCTGCGCGGGCGGCAAATGGCAAATGGATTAGGTCGTTTCCTGGCCCTTTGGCCAATGGCGGGCAGCAGCTCGGCTGCCTAAGCTGGATTGCGTCGAGGGGCGTGACCGGCACGCCCCCGACCGAGGAGCGATCAATGACGCAAGCGGCGTGGCAGGTGGTTCGTGTTGTGTGGCTGATGTGGGCATTGCTCTGCGGCGCGCAGATCTCTGCGCTGGCGCAGGTCTGCGGGGCGGCAGGCGGCGACAACCGGGCCCAGGGTGCGCCATGCCCCGGCGGTTCGCAGGAAGACCCCGCCAGCCCGTCCGGCGATGCACCAGTCAGCGCAACCCGCGCCTCCATCGATCTCGTCACCGGGAACAAGTACCTGCGCGATGCCGATGCCAGCTGGCCCGATGGCCTGGTGCTGATCCGCCACTACAACTCGCGCAATGCTTTTTCGCGCACCCTCGGCACGGGCTGGAGCCATTCCTGGGACACCCAGCTGTTTCGCCGGTCAGAGACTGAATTGCAGGTGATCCAGGGTGATGGCCGGCGTCGGGTCTTCACCCGCGCAGCGGACTCAGCGCAAGCGGCTGCAGCCGCTCATCGCAGGGTGAAGCGCACTGAACTCGAAGCGGTGGCCGCCGCACCCGGCGTGAAAACGCCGACCGCACCCGGCGTGGAAACGCCGACCGCAACGGCAACTTACCGCAGCGTCGATCCGCTGGCTGGCCGCATCGTCGAGCATTTGTCGGCCGAAACGCCGACCAGGTTCGATTGGCGCCTGCCTGATGGCCGCGTGATGCGTTTTGATGCCCAGGGGCGTCTGCAGTCGCTGGCGCAGCCCGGCGTGAAGCGCATTGATCTCGACTACCAGCCGGGGTCGAACCGCCTGCGGCGCATCCGCAATGGCCACGGGGTCGTCATCGAACTGGGTTATGACGCCCGCGGCCGTCTGGCCTGGCTCACCCACCCCGATGGCCGGCAGACCCGCTACAGCTATCAGGCGCAGGGCCTGCTCGCCCGGGTGCAGGCCGCCGATGGCAGCTCGGTGCGCTATGAGTATGAGGCGCAGAGCCTGCTGCATGGCCTCAC
>JAYVOV010000070.1:0-2642 GCA_043757735.1 Burkholderiaceae bacterium | reverse complement strand
ATTAAAAAGCCCGCCGAAGCGGGCGTCAAACCAGGTCACCGCGGCCCGGATCCGGCGGGTGGCCGGTCCGGCTCTGTGCGGTGCATGCGCTTATTTTTTGACGGCCTTGTCATCAGCCTTTTCTGCTCCCTTCGAGGCTTTTTCGCTCTTCTCGGCAGCGGGTTTCGCCGCTTTGTCAGCGGTCTTCTCAGCCTTGGCGGCCTTGTCTTTAGCAGCTTTGTCTGCAGCCGCTTTCTCGGCAGCTTTGTCCGCTGCCTTTGGCATCACTTTTTCAGCGGCTTTTTCCGCAGGCTTGTCTGCTGCCTTATCAGCCTTTGCGGCCGGCTTGGTGTCACGAACCGCGCCCTTGCTGCCACCGACCACCAGCCCGGCTTCGACCATCTTTTTCACGTTGGTTTCGCCGATGCCCTTGACGCGTTCCTGAAGGTCGTTGGCATCTTTGAAAGCCCCTTTCTTGCGCTCTTCGACGATTTTGGCGGAGATTGCCGGACCGATGCCCTTGACGGTCTCGAGGTCGGCCTGCGAAGCCGTGTTGACATCGACCGCAGCCATCGCGATCCCCAAAGCGGCAAAGAACGCGAGGACAGCCAGCAGTATCTTCTTCATGTCTAGTTCTCTCTCAGTTCGAAAATGTTGGAATGCGGGTTGGGTGCGGATGCGCGCGCATCATGCATCACACCTGCTCCAATAACGTCGCGGCGGTGCTGGCGTTGACAGAATGAGACAAGTCGACGGATTTTCATGCCCGCGCTCAGGTCAGCCTTGCCCGGCAAGCCATCGCACGTAATGGGCGACACCCTGCTGCACGGTCAGAAAAGGATGGGCGCACCCAGCGGCGCGCAGCAGGGCCGGGTCGGCCTGAGTGAAGCTCTGGTACTTGCCCTTGAGGCCGTCGGGAAAGGGTGCGTAGCGCACCAGACCCTGCGCGACGAGCGCCGGCAGCGCCAACGCCGGCTGCCCCTCACGCTCGCGCAGCGTGTTGACGACCGTCATCGCGATGTCGTTGAAAGGCTGGGCCCGACCGGTACCGGCATTGAGCACACCGCGCACACCCGGCCGATCGAGGAAATGCAGATTGAGGGCGACGACATCGTCGACGTGAATGAAGTCGCGCGACTGCTGCCCGGCAGCCCAGCCATCCCAGCCCTCGAAGAGATTCACGTGCCCAACGGCCCGATACTGATTGAAGCTGTGAAACGCCACCGATGCCATGCGCCCTTTGTGCGACTCGCGCGGACCGTAGACATTGAAGTAACGCAGGCCTACCAGGGTGGTGCCGGCATCGGCCTGGTTTCGACGAACCACCTGATCGAAAAGAAATTTGGAGTAGCCGTAAACATGGAGCGGATGCTCGAAGGCCCGATCCTCGACGAAACGCGCCGACCCGCCATACACCGCCGCCGACGACGCATAGATGAACGGCATGCGATGGCGCTGGCTGAATTCGAGCAGGCGCATCGAGTACCGGTAGTTGTTCTCCATCAGGTAGCGCCCGTCGGTCTCCATGGTGTTCGAGCAGGCGCCCTGATGCACGATGGCCCTGGCATCGGCGAACTCGTCGAGGCGGGCGAGGAACTCGTGTTTGTCGAGATAGTCGGCGATATCGGCATCCGCCAGATTCAGGCATTTATCGGCCCGCGTCAGGTTGTCGACCGCGACGATGTCGCGAACCCCACGCGCGTTCAGCGCATGCACGATGTTGCTGCCGATGAAGCCGGCAGCGCCGGTCACGATGATCAAAGCGCATCTCCAAAAAGTTCGGCCGGACTGACCGCCGCCGTTCCCAGCTTGCCCACGACGATGCCGCCGGCCCGGTTGGCCAGGCGCACCGCTTCGTCCATCGGCCGGCCCAGGGCCATCATCGCTGCGAGCACTGCCGCCACCGTATCGCCCGCCCCTGAGACGTCGAACACTTCGCGGGCCTGCGCGGCCACATGGAAAGCGCCGGCCTCGGAGAACAAGGTCATGCCTTCTTCGGAGCGTGTCAGCAGCAGATGACCGATCGACAAAGACTCGCGCAGATTCTGGGCGCGCTGCAGCAGATCGTCCTCGCTGCCCCAGGCACCTACAACCACACGCAACTCCGCCCGATTGGGTGTCAGCACGGCAACACCGCGATAGCGCTGGTAGTCGTCGCCCTTGGGGTCGGCGATGATCGGGACGCCGGCCGCGCGGGCCGCCTCGACGATGCGATCGATCTGCGCCAGCCCGCCCTTGCCGTAGTCCGAGAGAACCAGCACCTGAGCGTGTGCGAGCGCAGCAACGATGTCTTCGTGCTTGCGCGCGAGGGATGTTGCCCCCGGCGACTCTTCGAAGTCGATGCGCAGCAGCTGCTGCTGGCGCCCGATCACCCGCAGCTTGATGGTGGTCGGCATGGCGGCGTCGCGCGCCAGTCGGCACTCGATGCCGGCATCATGGGCCAGGCTTTCGATCGCCGCACCGGGTTCGTCCGCGCCGACCACGCCAACCAGCGTCGTGCGCGCGCCCAGCATCGCGAGATTGCGAGCCACATTGGCAGCCCCGCCCAGTCGTTCGTCGCGGCGGGTGACCCGCACCACCGGCACCGGCGCTTCGGGCGAGATACGACTGACATCGCCAAACCAGTAACGATCGAGCATGACATCGCCGACCACCAGGACGCG
>JAYVOV010000069.1:0-2645 GCA_043757735.1 Burkholderiaceae bacterium | reverse complement strand
GCACCCTCCACGAAAAGGCCACGGTGCTCGGCCATCTCTTCGGCGTTTTTCTTGCTCATTGCCCGGCGCAGGAGATCGGCGCCGCCCAGCGTATAGCCGCCGATGATCTGTGCGATCTGCATCACCTGTTCCTGGTAGACGATCACCCCGTAGGTGGGCTCCAGGCATTGCTGCAGATCGGGATGAAAATAGTCGATCTTCTGCTGCCCCTTCTTGCGCAAGATGAAGTCATCAACCATGCCCGAGCCGAGCGGGCCCGGTCGATACAAAGCGAGCACCGCGATGATGTCCTCGAAGCGATCTGGCGCGAGCTTCTTCAGAAGCTTTTTCATGCCGTCGCTTTCCACCTGGAAAATTGCGGTGGTGTTGGCGTCCTTGAGAACCTGATACGCCTTCGGGTCGTCGAACTCGAGCGTGGTCAGATCGAGCGCAGGCTCGTTGCCCGGCCCGCTGGCAGACCCCGTGTCAGACCTGGCGCCCATCGTCGCGCGGCGGGTGTTGATGTACGCGACCGCCAGCTCAATGATGGTGAGGTTGCGCAAGCCGAGAAAGTCGAACTTCACCAGACCGACCGCCTCGACATCGTCCTTGTCGTACTGGCTCACCACGGAATCTGTGCCCGGCGCCTTGTACAGTGGACAGAAATCGGTGAGTTTGCCCGGCGCGATCAGCACGCCGCCGGCATGCATGCCGACATTTCGGGCCAGGTCTTCGAGTGGTTCAGCAAGTGCCAGCAGTTCCCGGACTTCGTCTTCTTTCTGCTCGCGCTCGGCCAGCAGAGGCTCGCTCTCGCGCGCCTTGGCCAGCGACACCGGCTTGTTCTGAACCACCGGGATCAGCTTGGAGAGCTGATCGCAGAAATTGTAGCCCATGTCGAGCACCCGCCCGGCATCGCGAATGACCGCCTTGGAGGCCATGGTGCCGAAGGTGGCGATCTGACTGACCGCCTGTTCGCCATACTTGTTGCGGACGTACTCGATGACCTTGTAGCGGTTGTCCTGGCAGAAGTCGATGTCGAAGTCGGGCATCGACACCCGTTCGGGATTCAAGAAGCGCTCGAAGAGCAGCGCGTAGGGAATGGGGTCGATGTCGGTGATGCCCAGCGCGAACGCTACCAGAGACCCTGCCCCGGAGCCTCGCCCAGGCCCGACCGGCACACCGTTGGCCTTGGCCCAGTTGATGAAGTCGGCCACGATCAGAAAATAGCCGGGAAATCCCATCTGCACGATGGTGTCGCACTCGTAGACCAGGCGCGCCTCATATTGTTCGCGCCGCGACTCGCGCTCCTGAGGGTGCGCAAACAGCTTCACCATCCGGTGCGCGAGGCCGTCACGCGCCTGAACGCGCAGAAAGTCATCCAGAGTGATGCCATCGGGCGTGGGGAACAGCGGCAGGCTCGGCTTGCCCAGCGTCATCGGCACGCTGCAGCGCAGCGCTATTTCAACCGAATTGGCCAGCGCCTGCGGCAGGTCGGCAAACCGCTCGGCCATTTCGGCCTGCGACAGGAAGTACTGCTCTTCGGTAAATTTTCGGGTTCGCCGGGGATTGGCAAGGATTTCGCCCTCCGCGATGCAGACCCGCGCTTCATGGGCCCGGTATTCATCGCGCGCGATGAACTGCACCGGATGGGTGGCAACCAGCGGCAGGCCGAGATCGGCAGCCAGCGCCGCGGCCTCGCGGGTCTGGGTCTCAGAGTCACGGCTGCCGATCCGCTGCGCTTCCAGGTAATAGGCCCCTGGAAACCGCGCCGCCCACACCTGCGCCAGGCGCACGGCGGCGTCACGGTTGCCGGCCAGCAGCGCCTGGCCAACGTCGCCGCCATGGGCGCCCGACAGCATGATCAGGCCGTCGTTGGGTTCGTCGAACCAGCGCGCATTGACTTCGGCCCGGCCGCGGTACTCATTGGTCAGCCAGGCGCGCGTGAGCAGATCGCACAGGCGAAGGTAGCCCTGCGCGTTGCGGGCAAGCAGCAGCAGACGGTGGGGCCGATCGCGTTCAGCCTCGTTGGTCAGCCAGACATCGACGCCCAGCAGCGGCTTCACCCCTTTGGCCCGCGCCGCCTTGTAGAACTTGATCCAGCCGAACAGATTGCAAAGGTCGGAGATGGCCACGGCGGGCTGGTGGTCGGCCAAAGCGGCCTGGACCAGGGAATCGACGCGGACGATCGAATCGCTGATGGAATATTCAGAATGCACGCGAAGGTGCACGAAGACCGGAGGCTGCATCGGTACAATTTTACCTTCACGCCTCGGCCAATGGCCCGTTTGACACCGGATCCGATTCAATGCATGCCTGCTGCACCGCGACACCCCGGCTCCCGCGTTCCGGATTCCACCCATGACCAGCCAGTCCGATCACCGTAAAGCGGTGCTGCTGCTGGTGTTCTGCGCCTTGTGCTGGAGCATCGCCGGCGTCTTCACGCGCCTGCTCGAGCGTGCCGAAAGCTTCGAGGTCACGTTCTGGCGCAGCTTCTTCTGTGTGCTGGGCGTCCTCCTGATAATGACCCTGCAGCGGCGCGGCAACCCTTTCAGGGTGGCGCTCGGCATGGGCCTGCCCGGTCTGCTGTCGGGCGTGATGTGGGCAATCATGTTCACCTGTTTCATGCTGGCACTGACCCGCACCAGCACCGCCAACACCATGCTGGT
>JAYVOV010000068.1:0-2646 GCA_043757735.1 Burkholderiaceae bacterium | reverse complement strand
ATGAAGCCCAGCGCGCTGCTGATCAACACCAGCCGCGGCCCGGTGGTGGACGAGACGGCGCTGCAGCGCGCGCTGGTCGCCCGGAAGATTGCCGGCGCGGGCCTGGACGTGTTCGATGTCGAACCCCCGCCCGCCGATCACCCCTTGTTCGCACTGGACAACGTTGTGCTGACGGCGCACATGGCCGGGCCGACCCAGCAGAGCAATCCGGCCAGACTGAGAAACGCCTTCGACAATGTTCAGCGCGTGGCCCGCGGCGAGCCGGCACTGTGGGTGGTGCCGGAGCTGAGCATCTGACGCACTGCCAACCCTCAGGAGCTGCAGGCTATGAATCCGACCTGTTCTCGACAGCGTCAGCGCCACGAAATCAGGGTCGTTGAACAGGAGGACGAACCAGTTGATGTCGGGGTTGCCCCTGCTCACCCAGCACCCCGTCGGGAGCCAGTTTCCGTGGTCGGCGAGCAATCGAACCAGTCGGCCAGCAACGCCCAGTTGCGGTTCTTGTTCATGCCGAGGGTGGCGGGCAACGCGGCGTACTGCGCATCGTTCGCGAACTGGACCTTGTACGCTGCGAGTGCCGTCCAGGCAGACAGTAGCGCTCGGCGCGGCTTCACCGAGCACCGAGCCGCCCACCGTGATGTCCCAACGCCGCGCGCGATGACGTGTTGTACCGACCGGCAATCGACCGATCCGCGCCGCGCGGATCCATCCTGCCTGCGAGGCTCCCGAAGATGAAACTTTCCTACGGCTGGGTCGTTGTCGGTGCCGGCATGGCGATGACCTGCATCGGGTTCGGCGCGATGATGTCGCTCGCGGTTCTGCTGGCGCCGATGGCGCAGCAGACCGGATGGTCGCGCAGCGGCATCTCATCGGTGGCGACCATCGACTTCCTGTTCATGGGGATCGGATCGATCCTGTGGGGCATGCTCAGCGACCGCATCGGGTCGCGCCGGGTGGTGCTGCTTGGCGGCCTGATGATGGCTGCCGGCCTCATCGGCGCGAGCCGGGCCGGCTCTCTGCTCGAACTGCAGCTGACGTTCGGCGTGCTGGTCGGCGCCGCGGCCGGCAGCTTCTACGCGCCGATGATCGCGGTCGCCACCGGCTGGGTCGAGCATCGCCGCAATCTCGCGGCGGCGCTGGTGTCGGCCGGCATGGGCATGGGTTCGATGATCGTCTCGCCCTTCGCCGGCTGGCTGCTCGGCCAGTACGACTGGCGCACGACCATGCTGATCATCGGCATCACGGCCGGCTGCATCGTGCTGTTCGCGGCCTCACTGGTCCGTGACCCGCCCGCACCGGCGCAGCCTGCCGGGGCCTCGACGGGGCGTGCCGGGGTCGACCCGGAGTATCCGCTGACGGCGTCGCAGGCGTTCTTCAAGCCCCAGTTCGTGGTGGTCGCGCTGGCCCATTTTGCGTGCTGCGCCGCGCACTCGGGACCGATCTTCCACATGGTGACCTATGCCGCCTTCTGCGGTCTGGCACCGATGGTGGCGATCAGTGTCTTCAGCCTGGCGGGCCTGTCCGGTCTGGGCGGACGGATCGGGCTGGGCATGATCGCCGACCGCAAAGGCGTCAAACCGACGCTGGTCGCGGGCCTGATCCTGCAGGCCGTCTCGATCGTCACCTACGCGTTCGTCGACACGCTGCCGGCCTTCTATGCGCTGGCGATCGTCTTCGGCGTGGCCTACGGCGGAGTCATGCCGCTCTATGCCGTGCTGATTCGCGACACCTTCGGTCCGCGCATCATGGGCACCATGTTCGGCGCCGTCAGCATGTTCGCGAGCCTGGGGATGGCGCTGGGGCCCGGCGCCGGCGGCTTCGTCTTCGACACCTGGGGCAATTATTCCCGCTTGTATTTCGCCTCGTTCGCGATCGGGCTTTGCGCGGTCGCGGTGGCGCTGATGTTCCGGCCGGCACGCTACGGCTCAACCGGGCTGGCGCTTGGCATGAAGCCTGCGTGAACAACGAAGCCTGCGTGAATGTCATCGCGCCGCGGGCGCAGCCTGAGAGCCGGCATGCGCCGTTCGCATCGCCCGATCGGGGCCCGGGCTTTTCTATTGGCTGGCGCCACCCAGCCATTTGATCGTGACATCGCTGCGCGGCTGCGCGCGGCACGACAGGGTGAGTCCGGCCTTGGCCTGCTGTGTGCCGAGTGCGGCGTCGCTGCGCGGCAGCATATGGACCTTGCCGACCTGCAGGTGACTGACGCAGGCGCCGCAGTTGCCGCTGGCACAGCAATAGGGGTGGTCGATTCCGGCGGCCACGGCGGCCTGCAGGATGGTCCGATCTGCGGCACAGTCGATGACCTGTCCGGTATTGGCGATGGTGACGCGGTGAATCTTCGGGGCGCGGGCCATGGTGGTGTTCCTCAGGCGGTGAGCGCGTGGCGCCGCGAAACGCCGGCACGGGTGGAGCCGAACTCGGGGTGATACCAGACCACCGCCGGGAATCGGCTGATGGCGTAGCCGTAGAGTGCCAGGCCGATGGCGGGTTCGGCGCCGAGCACCCGGGTGCTGTGGATGTCGTGATCGGCCATCGCCATGCCATTGCCGGGTTCAACCAACACTTCGGCCACTTGCACGATCGCGGCGCGGCCCGGCTGCACGCCGTTGTCGGTGCGTCGGAAGAACTGATGGCACTCGCGCC
>JAYVOV010000067.1:0-2658 GCA_043757735.1 Burkholderiaceae bacterium | reverse complement strand
ACGGCCCGTGCCGGGCCGGCGCATGGCACAGACGGCGGCGCGCCTGGTGGACCACGTCATTCCCCATGTGCCGGTACGCCAGCAGGTGCAGCAGGTAGTCCTGCACCTGCTGCGAGCTCAGCTGACGGGGGCTGCACGCAAAGTAACGCCCTAAATGCGCGACTGCGTCGGTGTAGGCCTGCCGGCCGGCACCATCACGCGCGAGCTGGGCAAGCTGGCGGAAGTGGGTTTGCTCAAGTGCCAGAAGCGCGGCAACCAGCAGACGCCTGACCCTTGTCTTTGGCTCCGTGGCGCAAGGTCGCGAGACGGCCGGCAGTGACATTGATGTGATGCTGATCGGTGACGTCAGCTTTCGCCAAGCGGTGGCGTTGCTGCACCCCTGCAGGCCGTCCTTGGACGCGAGGTGAACCCCAAGGTGTTCGCCACCGACGAGTTCGTCGTCAAGGTGTCCGTGGAGCCCTTCCTGGCCGACGTGCTGGCCAAGCCCAAACTCTTCCTGATTGGAAATGCCCATGAGCTTGAAGAACTTGCTGGGCATCAGCCTTGACGCCGTAACGCCCGACAAGGCGTTGACGGGCAAGCTCCTGGCTGGCGCGAAGCGCAACCTGTCCGACTACTCCGGCGACCTGATCTCTGATGCCGCCTGCGCCGAGTTCCTGGTCTGCGCGATCGATCTGCTCGCGCATGTTCATGCGTGGCTCGAGGCTCAACGGCCCGACCTTCTATGATGAGGATAAGCCCGGTCCTTGTGGTGATCCTCCGCCACGGTGCTATACCGTGACCATGAACTCCTCCCCGACCCGGCGCGCGATGCTCTCGATGGGCATCGGAATGCTCACGCCGCTCAGCAGCCGAGGCCGGACAACCGGGACAGCCACCATGAACACTCGACCGATTCCTGCCACGGGCGAAGCCCTGCCGGTGATCGGCTGCGGCACCTACCAAGGCTTCGACCAGGCCCCCGAAAGTCCGGGCTACGCGGAACTGTCTGCCGTCGTGGATTCGCTCTTCGCCGCAGGCGGCTCCGTGATCGACAGCTCGCCGATGTACGGCCGCTCGGAAGCCTCCGCGGGCGAGATCCTCGCCGGCAACGGGCGGCTGGCCAGAGCGTTCGTCGCCACCAAGGTGTGGACGCAGGGCCGCGACGAAGGTATCAGGCAGATGGAGAATTCGATGCGCCTGCTGCGCACCGAGCGCATCGACCTGATGCAGATCCACAACCTCGTCGACTGGAAGGTTCACCTCACCACCCTGCGCGCGTGGAAGGAGCGGGGGCTGGTGCGCTACATCGGCATCACGCACTACACCGCGTCCGCATTTCCTCAGGTCGAGGCCGTGCTGCGCGCAGAGAAGCTGGACTTTCTGCAGATCAACTACTCGATCGACGATCGCCGGGCGCAAGATCGCCTGCTGCCGCTGGCGGCCGAGCGCGGCATCGCGGTCCTGGTGAATATGCCGTTCGGTGGCGGGGGGCTGCTGCGTGGCTTGCTTGACAAACCACTGCCCGCCTGGGCAGCGGAGATCGGCTGCAAGAGCTGGCCGCAGGTGCTGCTGAAGTTCGTGCTGAGCCATCCTGGCGTCACCTGCGCGATCCCGGGTACCCGTCGACGCCTGCACATGGAAGAGAACGCCGCGGCGGGCATCGGGCCCGCTCCTGACCCGACGTTCTGGATCGACAAGCGGGTCGTTGGGTGACTGGCTGACAGGAAACTCGCCGATGGTGCCGTGGAACTTGTCCTTCGGGGCCAGGTGTTGCCGGCGGTCGGAATCTGCGTAAATCTGGCCGTCAGCACGCGGTTTTGTTGAGCGCACCGTCGGACCCGGTTTGGGATTTCGCCGCGGCGCGATGGCCGCGCGATGGCCGGCGCAGGTACTTGAGCACCACGTGGCTGCCGGGCTGGCGCGCCAGGCGCAGGCTGCTCTTGTAGTCGACGATCTCGTACTGATCGGCCTGCAGGCCATCGAGAGTTCCAACACGACGCCGGCGCCCAGTTCGATGCGCACCTTGATGCCGGCATCGAGCGGACGGGCCGCATTGGCGAGTTCGATGAACAGCGGCGGCATTGAGGTGCCGGTGGTCGGCGCTGCGGCACCCTCACGCAGACGCTTGCGCCAGTTCGACAGCGACACCGTGCTCACGCGTTCGCGTTCGCAGAACGCCTGCTGGCTCAGGCCGCTTTGTGCCTGGGCGCTCAGCAGTGTCTGCCACTGCGCGGGACTGCGGTGGATCCGCCGGCGTGTGTTCGCTGATCCCTGGTTGGTCTTCTTCATCGATCTGCTCCTGTGAGTTCACGATGAATCACAGGTTATCGACCGATCAACGCCTCGGGAAGAACGCCTCGGTTTGAACGCCTACGGGTGAACATCGCCCGCTTTACCAGACCCGCCACACTTATGCCTGCTGGAACCTCACCGCACGCGGCAACCTGGCCTTCATCGCCAACCAGATGGGGCACAGTGACTACTCGATGCTCGTGAAGGTCTATGGCTGCTGGCTAGATTCGGAGTCCCCGAGAGAGTTGGGGCGCATCTGGCAGGGCATGAAGAAACTTGTACAAACTGCCCCAAATTTGCCCCAATAAAAACATTAAAATAAGACAAGTGATTGCTTTTAATGAGTAAAGAAGACTTATCTACACACACCCCCATGATGCAGCA
>JAYVOV010000066.1:0-2664 GCA_043757735.1 Burkholderiaceae bacterium | reverse complement strand
TCGCGCCGCTGCCAGGCCCAGGCGGCAAGGGCTACGCACAACACCGCGTCCAATGCGTCGCCGCTCGGGTCGTCCTGACAGCGCTGACGAACCCACGGCTCGAAGATGAATCGCCGCTCGGGGCGAAAGGCCGCGCGATAGCCGGGGTCGGCCTGCCCCGTCGCTGCCTCGAGACGCTCGAGCATGCGGGCCCTCTGCTCGGCCCGCGCGACGGTCTGGCGCGCCCTGTCGTCGCTCTTGTACGAGACCCGGCCCACCAGGGCGCGCGCCACCAGCCCCGGATAGCCCTCCAGCAGCACGCGCTGGCCATCGCCCGCAACACCCAGGCCCGGCAGGTGCGCACCGGCGCGCAGCAGGCGCGGCACGCCTTCGTGCAGCATCAGGGCCACCGGCGGGTTGACCCATTTCATCGAAGGACTCGAACCGGCGAGCGCGTCGGTGCGTCGATGGGCGAACTTGCTGCCCGTCGGGCGCGCATCGCAATAGGCGCGCAGGCGCGACACCAGTGCATCCCGGCTCATTGCCTGCAGGCGCATCGTGGCTTCAGACCAGTCGGGCTCCCGCGGCAATTCGGCGGCTTCGCCCGGCGCCTGCGCCCGCGTCTGTGCAGTACATGCGCCAGCCTGCGTCGCGCACCATCCCCACGAGGCCATCAGGCCACGGGGCAATCCGAAGGGCAGATCGAGCGCGGCCACCCACGGCCCGGGCGATGCCAGCCATCGTTCGAAGCCGGCGAACGAATCAAAAAACGCGAGCGCTTCAACCCGGACAACGTCGTTGGCGCTGCCCCTCGGCGCGCGATCGCCGCCCGGCGCCCCGCAAAGTCTCGCGCGCGCCACTACGATCAATTTGCTTCGACGCGGGGCGCTGGTGAAGTCGACGCCGAACAGGGTGATCGAGGTCGGCGTCACGGGATGCAAGGCCCATCGGGCCGCGTGTCGATCAGCGCGAGCAGCGTGGCGAGCTGGTCGGCGTCCTCGATCGGCTTGTCGGGTCGCGGCCGCAGCAGGCGAGGCAGCCGCGCAACCACGCCCGACTTGTGCCGCGGCGAGCGGGCGACACCTTCGAAGCCGAGTTCGAACACCAGGCTGGGCGTGACGCTGCGCACCGGGCCGAACTTCTCGCTAGTCGTGTGACGGATCACTTCATCCACCACACGGACCTCCTGATCGCTCAGCCCCGAACCGGCTCTGGCAAACGGCACCAGCCAACGCTCGCTGCCAGGCGGGCCATCCCACAATGCGAAGGTGTAGTCGGTGTACAGGCTCGCGCAACGACCATGACCGCGCTGGGCATAGATCAGCACCGCGTCGATCGACCAGGGGTCGACCTTCCACTTCCACCAGTCGCCCAGGGCGTGACTGCGGGTTCGGCCCACACCGTACTCCGCCTGCGCACGCTTGAGCATCAGCCCATCCACCCCGTGCATTCGCGACTGCGCCCGCCACTCATGCAGTTGTGCCCGGTCGCAGGGGTGCAACCGCGGCAACAAAACGAACGCACCCGCGGGCCAGTCGGGCGCCAGGGCGCCGAGCCTGGCGTGACGCTCGATCTGGGGCAGTGACCGAAGATCGCCGTGTTCGCTTTCAAGCAGATCGTAGGCGATGAAGCGGGCTGGCGCCTCGCGCAGCAACTTGGCGGTCAGGTTGCACCGGCCGATCCGCTCTTGCAAGACGGCGAACGGCATGGGCGCAGTTTCACCCGGCAGCCAGCACAGGACTTCGCCATCGAGCACCCGCCTGGCCGGCAGCGTCTGCGCAGCAGCAGCGATCTCGGCAAACCGGTCGGTAATGAGCGCTTCACCCCGGCTCCACAGACTCACCGTCCCGCCGCGGCGGACCATCTGCACACGGATACCGTCCGCACACGCAGCACGCCCAGCCCCTCGGTGCTGGCCAGATAGCGGCCATGGCCCATGGCGAGCATGATCGGCGTGGGCATGCGTGATCACGCGCGATCCACTGGTCGCCAGGGATCGATGAAGCAATCGCCCGCCGGGCAATACAGGCCCTGCGCGCGCAGTTCGAGCAGATCGTTTTCGGCCGTCATGCCCAGCCGCCGCGCCGTCAGTAGCGCGCGGCGCGCCCGCTAAGGGCGACACCCACACGCAGTACACCGTAGGCGAACCAGTTCATCATCCGCACCGGCAGCGAGCGGCGGGCATGATGCAGGGCGAGCACCGGCTGGCCACCGGTCTGGATGGCCGCCATGATGCGCGTGCGCAAATGCGCGGCGAAGCCCGCATCGCGAATCACCACATTGGCTTCGCGTGCCAGCAGCAGCGAGAACGGGTCAATGTTCGAGGAGCCGACCGTTGCCCAGTCGTCGGCAACCGCAGCCTTGGCGTGCAGAAAGCTCGCTTTGTATTCGACGATCTCGATGCCGGCCCGCAGCAACTCGTCATAGAGCGCCTGCGATGCGTAGTGCTGGAGCCGATACTCGACCAGCCCCTGCAGCAGCAGGGTGACCCGCACACCCCGGGCGGCGGCCCGCATCAAGGCGCGACGCAGACGGATACCCGGGAAAAAATAAGCATTGGCGATGATGATTTCGCGGCGCGCCGCGGCGATCGCGGCCAGATATTCATGCTCGATCTTGCGGCGAAACCGGAAGTTGTCGCGCAAGACGAGCATTGCCAGCATGCCGGTGGACGACTGCAAATCG
>JAYVOV010000065.1:0-2675 GCA_043757735.1 Burkholderiaceae bacterium | reverse complement strand
CAAACTCGCCGATGTGTTCGCGCTGCTCTCCGACGTCCCTGCATCGGCCGCCCATTTTCCGAAGGTCGCGAAACTGGTCGATCTTGGCGATCAGACCTATCGCTGGGAAATGGAGAAAGTCGGTGTCGGGCAGATGAGCATCCAGACGGTTTACGCTGCGCGCTACGTGAGAGACAAGAAGAAGGGCAGCATCGTGTGGTCACCGGTGCCCGACGAAGGCAACGCCCAGATCAGCGGCAGTTGGACGCTCACTGCCAACAAGCAGTCCACCAAAGTGGCGCTGGCGATTCGCGGCGAACTGACGCTGCCCATGCCTGCCCTGATGAAGAAGTTGATCGCGCCGCTGGTCATCGCCGAGAACGAAAAACTGATCGAAAAATACATCGACAATCTCATCGCACAATTTGGCGGCGAGGTCTGATCGAGCTGCCTCCCGAGATTGGCCGGGCGCGCTGCCGTCGCCCAGCTCAACCATCAGGCGGGCCTGTTGAAGGCCTTTGCGCGCCGCCATCTGGACTTTTCCAATCGTCACGCCCTGAGAGGCTGTCGCCAGCGGCCCCGCTTCAACCGAGAAAGAATTCGATGATCAATCTCATCCTGAAAATCGCATGCCTGATCACCTATGCCGCGGCGCTGGCCAGCCTGGCCGGTCTTGTGCCGGCGGACCGGTTTGTCCACGTTCGAACCATCGCCGCCATTTTGCTGGCAGTGCATGCACTGGAACTGGTCTTCGTGTTCAAGCATGTGCGCCTGTATCGCGGACCGCTGGCCGTCAGCATCGGCCTGACGCTGCTGTTCGGGCTGATGCACTGGAAGCCACTGGCCGACGCGAAAGCGCGCGCCTGAGTGCCGCCTGATGCGCCTCTTGTCGACTCGACACACCCGCACGCACGCGAACCTGCGTGAGGACACACGCACGCTCGCGAACCGGCTCGCGGCCGTACTGATCCTGCTCCTCGGCATGGCCATCTGGCCTGCCGGGCCGGCATTGGCCACGGACCGCATGCGCCCCAACATCGTCGTACTGCTGGCCGACGACTGGGGTTTCACCGACGTCGGCGCCTTCGGTGGCGAGATCGCGACGCCGCACCTCGACGAACTGGCCCGCCGAGGCATGAAGTTCTCGAATTTCCACGTCAGCGCGTCGTGCTCGCCCACCCGGGCCATGCTGCTCACCGGGGTCGACAATCACCTGAACGGTGTCGGCAACATGCGCGAAACCATTCCACGCTCGCATCTCGGCAAACCCGGCTACCTGGGCGTGCTCGACGGCAATGTCGTGACGGTGGCAACCCTGTTGAAGGACAGCGGCTACCGCACCTATGCGACGGGCAAATGGCATGTCGGCAAGGAGCCCCACAACCTGCCCGATCAGCGCGGCTTCGAGCGCTCGCTGATCCAGGGCGACAGCGGGTCGGACAACTGGGAGACTGCCAAGCGATACCTCGACCTGACCGACAAGGTCTACTGGTTTGAAGACGGCAAACCCGCCGTCATGCCCGCCAAGTACTACTCATCGCGGTTCTTCATCGACAAGACCATCGACTACATCGGCTCGGGCGCCGGCCAGGGAAAGCCATTTTTCGCCTACGTGGGCTTCCAGGCCAACCACATTCCGGTTCAGGCGCCCAAAGCCTTCGTCGACAAGTACCGGGGCCGCTACAACGACGGCTGGACGGCTTTGCGCCAGGCCCGCCGCGATCGGGCCATCGCGCTGGGCATCGTGCCGCCCGGCACCGCGATGGCGACAATGGCCTCGACCGCCGACTGGAACGCCCTGAGCGAATCAGACAAGCAGTACCAGGCCCGGCGGATGGAAGTTTATGCAGCAATGGCCGACGCGATGGATCACGAGGTGGGCAGGCTGGTCGAATTCCTGAAGCAGATCGGCGAGTACGACAACACGGTCTTTCTATTCCTGTCCGACAACGGCGCTGAAGCCTCCGACCCCTATACCTTTGTAGGCGGCCGACTGTGGCTGGACTGGCACTACTCGCGCAAGATAGATCGGCTTGGCGCCATGGGCAGCTATACCGTCATCGGGCCGAGCTGGGCGAGCGCCGCGGCATCGCCGCTGAGCACCTACAAGTTTTATTCCGGTGAGGGTGGAATACGGGTCCCGCTCATCATTTCCGGCGTGACCGGTATGCCGCGCGACCAGATCCATCACAGCTTCGCCCATGTCAACGACATCGTCCCGACGCTGCTCGAACTGGGCGGCGTGCCGCGCCCCGGCACACGGTATGCCGGCAAGCCGATCATTCCACCCTCTGGCACCAGCCTGATGCCGGTGCTGACCGGGGCAGCAGCCCGCGTGCATGCCCCCGAAGAGGCGATCGGCTACGAACTCTCCGGCAATCAGGCCTTGTTCAAGGGCGACCTGAAGCTGATCAAGAATATTCCACCGGTCGGCGACGGTCAGTGGCACCTGTTCGACATCCGCCAGGATCCGGGCGAGACCCACGACCTGCGCGAACGCATGCCCGCGGTCTTTCACGCGATGCAGGCAGACTACGCAGCCTACGCGAAGGCCAACGGCGTGCTGCCGATGCCGAGCGGCTATGAGCCGACCAGACAGGTGCTCATCAACGCTCTGATCAACGTCTACGTGCCACGATACCGAACGCCCGGCCTGGTGCTGGTCGCCGGCCTGCTGCTGCTCACTGGCGCGCTGG
>JAYVOV010000064.1:0-2685 GCA_043757735.1 Burkholderiaceae bacterium | reverse complement strand
CAACCCACAAGACCTTCAACCCTCAGCAAGCAAAAGTGCGTGCTGACAGCCGGAAAACCGCGGTTCTGAACAGCCGTTCACATACGGCCAGTTCACTGACCTGAATCAAAGGGCTGAGCCTCGCGACGACGTATCGTGTGCCGTACTGTGCTCCCGGCGGCCTCTCCATGTTCCGCGATCGCTGCCGACTCCGCCGATGGGCAGTCCAAACACCTGTCAGTGCGGCCCCGAGTCGCAAGGAGTGTCGGTATGAGTACACCCAACGACCGACACGGCACTCGATCACCCGGTCCGAACTGGTCCCGCATCAACCAATGGCTCTTGTGGATCGGCCTGGCTGCTGCCGTGGCCTGGATGTTCTTCCGCGACAACGAGCACCTGGTGCTGTTGCTGCCGTTCCTGATCCTGCTCGCCTGCTCGCTCATGCACCTTTTCGGTCACGGTGCTCACGACCGCGATGCGGGCCGTGCCCCGCAAGACGCGGCGAAGCCGAATGTGCCGCGGGTCGACGGCGGTCACAAGCGCTGAATCGGCGGCGCATCACCTCAACCCTTTCATCTCACCGGAGCAATCCATGATCCTGTCACGCCACGTCTTCCGCAATACCCTGGGTCTGTTCGCCTCCGCACTCGCGATCGGCCTTGTCGCCGCGCCGTCCACGCTGCCGGCACAGACCGGTTCGGCCGCCGTGGCCTCGCAGTCGTCGTCCGATCGTGGAGTCACCGTCAAGGTCACACCCAAGTCGATCGGATTGGCCGCTGGGCCTTGGGAGTTCAGTGTCGTGCTCGACACGCACAGCGCGGATCTCAACGACGATCTCACCCAGAGCGCCATGCTCGTAACGGACGACGGGCGCACGCTCAGGCCGCTGGGCTGGAACGGCGCCGCGCCGGGCGGACACCACCGTGAAGGCGTGCTGAGCTTCGAGGTGCCTGCACCTCTGCCGCGCGGGATCGAACTCCGGATCACCCGGCCCGGCGAAGCGGCGGCGCGCAGCTTCCGCTGGCAGCTCTGAACTTCCGAAGGAGTCGACCATGGCATGGCGGTCATCAACGCGGGTCAGCGCACGCAGTCGCCAGCGGCACATCCTGAGGCAGTCCGAATGCCTTGACCTTGAGATCACGCAATGAAAGCGTTGACAGGCAACACATGAGCGGATGTCTTTGCCGGCGGGCGCCGTGGTGCACAAAGGCCTCCTGCTCGCGAGCCGCTGGCGCGTCGATCTTCACAACCAGCCGTTGGCGAATCCCGCCCGCCGCAACCCCGCAACGACATAGGGGCACGCGCGAATCAAGCGCCAGAGAAAATCGGAGCGGTGGTTCTCGCACATCAGCACCACCGGGCCGAGGTTGATGCCGAAATGATAGGGCGATGTCCAGCCCGCGTGGCCATCGCTTTCGGCCTCGTCTGGAAAGCTCAAATTGAAGCTGCACCGGAAGCAGTATTCGCCGGTGACTTGTGGATAGACGTCCTGAAAATGCTGCAGCGATGGCAGCACGATCTCCGGCGCGAACGGCAACGATGCGGCCACGGCCCAGGGCGCGACAGTCCCATCGTCGGGGCCGTACGGGGCCCCGTGCGCCGCAAAGTCCAGCGGGTTGCGGATGGGGTACTCGCGCTGCACGTAGGTCGCGCGGCGACTGTTCTCGCTGTAGTCGATGCCCTTGTCGCGCGCGAAGGCATCCTGGATGCCACGCATATCCAGCCAGATGTGCGAATACTGGTGGACGAAAAGCGGGCCGCCGTAGAGCAGCTCGTGGCCGTAGATCGTCTTCCATTTGTAGGTCGAGGTCCAGGCTGTGTAGCTTTCGGCCGGCAGCGGGTGCGTCGGCGAGCCCAGCCCCAGCACGTACAGCAAGGTGGCTTCGTCGTATCCGCTCCAGCGGTAAGGCAGGAAGCCGCCTTCGGGCGTCCACCCATGCGTCACCGTGGCGGCCCCGTTGCACGCCCATGGCCAATCGGCACGGCGGTACAGCGCGTCGGCCAGCGTGCGCACGGCCTGTTCGTCTTGATCTTCGTGGTCGAAGTACGCAGCGGCTGCGAGCATGCCGGCGAACAGGAACGTGCTGTCGATGGTGGACAGCTCGCACAAGCCGGCGCGGCGACCCGTGCTCAGGTCGAGAAAGTGGTAGTAGAAGCCTTTGTGCCCGGTCGCGTCGAACGCCGTGCCTTGGGGGCTGGCCCAGAAGAATCGCAGCAGCGCCAGCGTACGCGTCACCGCATCCGTGCGCGTCATCCAGCCGCGCTCGACCCCCACCGGATAGGCCGCCAACGCAAAGCCCACCGCCGCGATGCTCGCGGGCGAACCAGGCTGCGATTTGTCGGCGACGAGACCATTCTCGGGGTTGGTCTCGCGCAGGAAATAGTCGAAGGAGCGACGCTGCAACGCGTCCAGCCGGGCTTCACCGAATGTCAGCGAAATTGCGGGTTGCTGCGCAGGCATGGGTCTCAGCCTTGCGGCATTCCCATAAGCCCTGGCGCAAGCACCGTGCCTGCAAAAGGTGCTGCGGCCTTGGCACGCTCGAAAACATCGACCCACTGCCGGTAGCGTCGGGCGATTTCGACCCCCGCATCCTGCAACGCACTGATGGCGCACGCCATCGGTGCGCGTCTGAGCTCGCGGTCGTAGGCCTGCGCATCTGCGTCGAGGGCTTCAAGCTGTTGTGGCGTGGCAGGTACCAAAAG
>JAYVOV010000063.1:0-9954 GCA_043757735.1 Burkholderiaceae bacterium | reverse complement strand
GGCCGCGTGGCGAGCCAAGGCGATGTTCAGCGCCTCGGATGCGCCTGCCGACGTCCCGAATGAGTCCTCGCGTGCGAGCAATCTGGACGAAGCGCCGGATGAAGGCGCCGACGAGGTGCGCGATCAGCAGTCGTACGACCGGATGCAGCAGGCGCTCGATCTGGTGGTGAGCACCATCGAGGCTTTGGCGGCCGAACGCGGCGAGGACGAAAAGATCTGGGGTTCGATGGTCAAGCAGACCTTGAAGCGGCGAAAGCCGGGGTTCAACGAGAGCTACTATGGTTTTCGGTCGTTCAATCGGCTGCTGGAGGAGGCGCGAGAGCGGGGTCTCATCGAACTCGATCTCGACGATAAGTCCGGAGGCTATACGGTGCGCAGCCTGGCCTGATCCTCCAGGTGGGGCGGCTGCCGGCGCGGGTCAGATTCAACGCCGACCGCTTCCTGGTGTAGTGCTTTACAGTGTGCGACACAACGCTAGCCGAATCGCCCCTGAAGAAACCACCCGCTGCGTGCGTCGGCGTCGGGCAGGCGTTCACGATAGATCCACAACAGCATGTCAGTTTCATCGCTGGCGATGAAGTAGTCGCGTTGCACCAGATGGCTGTCCCACCAGCCGGTTTCGATGCGTTCCGGTCCGGCCAGCAGCGTGAGCGGGCCATGCCAGTACGGGCGATTGTTGCGTTCGACGAGTGCCTGCGGGGCTTCGAGCATCCAGAGCGGTCTGGGCAAGGCGCCCCACGACGGGGCTGGCATGCTGGCGGTCTGCTGGCGAGCGGGTCTCGGCTCGGCCACCAGCGCGTCGATCGACGCGCCAGCCAGGCGATACGCATTTTCGGGGCGGTGATCGGCCACCGGCAGCAGACGCAGGATGCGGCCGTGGCCGAGCCGCGCCTGCAGACGTTCGATCAGCCGCCCCAGGCTCTCCCGGGCATTGACCGGCAGGGCGAACAAGGTAGCGTCGACGGCTGCGGTCACGATGACCTGATCACAGGTCAAGCGCAGCGTATGGACCGGTTCGGGCAGGCGAACCATGGCCAACTTTTCGCGCAGCAGCAGTGCCAGCCGATCGGCATCGCGGGTTGCATCAGCGGGCTGCAGCATGATGAGGGTGGGCGGGGAGTCGTCGTGCAGGGCGTGCAGCTCGATGCTGCGGGCAGCGCCGTGGCGGGCAGCCAGCCAGCCGCACAGCGACACGATGAGCCGGCGGGCGCCGAACAGCAATGCCTGGGCGTCTTCGACCTGGGCCAGCAGTTCGAGCCGGGCCTCGAAGGTGGCAGGCGTCTCGAACCATTCGCGGGGCTCGGGCTGCCGTCCGAAGGCACGATCGAGTTCTGTGAGCAGAGCGTGTCCGAAGCGGCGCGCCAGACCTGCACGCGGCAGTTGCGCCAATTGCTTCAAGGTGTGTGCGCCCAGGGATTCCAGGACAGCGATGTGCGGCTGCACGGTATCGAGCAGGCTCACCGGCACGCCCGACAAGCGGGCGTTCAACAGAGCTGGGCCATCGGCGAGCAGGCCATCCTGGTGGCGGGCGAGCAGCCATGCGCCGGTGGCCGTCGGTGCACAGGCGATTCGGGGTGTGAATCCGAGTTCAGAAAAGCCCCGGCGCAGTGCCAGGATGAGAGGCTCCCGCCCGCCGAACAGGCGCAGGCTGGGCTCGATTTCGAGCAGCAGGCCGGTGGCCCGGGCGTCTTGCCGAGGAGCAGACAGCAAGCCTGGCGCGGGGGTGAACTGCAAGCTGACCGAAGGCGTGAACTGCGCAGCCCAGGCTGCCGCCTGATGCAATGCATCAAGCTCGAGCCGCGGATCGTGCTCGCGCAGCAGCAGATCGGGGAGCAGGGTCAGCGCGGTGGCTCGCTTCATGCCGGGATGGATGCCCTGCTGTACGGCCTGATCGCAGGCCAGCAGGACGCGCTGGTTTTCGCAGACGGCCAGCGCGCTGACAGCCAGCGCGCAAGCTGTCTGTGCCGATGGCGCCTGGATGTTATCGGCCGCGTGTGCCCGGGTGCTCTTGGGTTGCGTGCGCAGGAACACCTCAAGGGCCAGCGACGGAAAATAGATACCCAGCCAGATCATGGGAGTCGATGCCTGTGTCTTGCATCCTTGGCGCAGTGGCCAGGGATCAGACGGGCATGGCGCGATCAGTTCTGAGAAGGTCTTCGACCTGCAGCCGCAAGCAAAGCCGATTATCGAGCACGCAAGGGTCTTGCCGTTGGCCGACGAGCCGTGAGAGCCGCTCATAGAGCGCGTAGGGGTCCTGGCCGATCAGCGACGCGGGGCTGTTCAAGCCGAGCCGACGCAGATCTGCGGCCAGCGCTGGTCCGATGTTGGGGATGTGCTCGAGCGTGCGGCATTGCTCGGCGGGGGTGGCTTTCATGGTGCGAGGCAAACGTTGTCTGTCGGGTCAATTCAAAACAGCGGGGCGGGCATTCACCTCGTTGAGCGGGCGACGAGGTTCCTGGCGCGAATGGATGGTTTGCAGGGTCTGGCGCGCGGTGAGCGGGTCTGCGGACGGGCGGGCACGAAGCCGGATGGCGGTCATTGGCTGCGGGAGATCGAGCAGGATGGGGTCGGCCAGCACCGGCCCGCGTCGTTTGAGCACCTGCACCGAGAGTTTTTGCTCGGGCTTGGGCAGCAGCAGCAGCCGCAATGGCGCCGGCGAGGATTCGAATTGCGCCGCCAGCGAGCGGAACAGGAACACCGGCCCCTGGGTGCCTTGCGCGGCCAATTGCAGCCGGCGCAGGTGTTCGGGTTTGGTCCGCTCTTGCGGCAGCCAGGCCAGCAGGCTGCCGAAGCTGGCGCTCTTGAGTGTTTGTTCGACTGCCCAGAGGCGATCGGCGGCGTTGGGCGCCTGCACGATGAGCAGGCGGGTGAGATCGATGCCAAAGCCGCTGAGTGCCGGCGCATAAGGGATGTGGGGCGGCGCCAACAGCACGATGACCCGTTGTTCGCGGCTGAGCTGCCGCAGCAGCGGCACCAGCAGACGCAGTTCGCCCGCACCGGGTTCTCGGGTGATGAGCTCGGTGAGCATGCCGGTGGGCCAGCCCGATCCGGGCAGTTCGGCATCGAGCGATGCGAATCCGCTGGACAGTCCTGGTGAGGGGGTGTGCCCGAGTTCGTGGGCACGCCAGACGGAGGCCGGCAACATGAGGATCTCCTGGGGCCTGTGCTGATCGGCCTAAAGGGCGCGTGCGCCCCGGATCAGGCCTACCGCCAGGCCTTCAAGGGCGAACTCGTCCTGCCGTGCGTCGAGCACGATGGGGGCGTAGTCGGGGTTTTCGGCGAGCAGCTCGACCACATGGCCACGTTTGCGCCAGCGTTTGACGGTGACGTCGTCGCCGACACGGGCAACCACGATCTGGCCATTTCGCACCTCTTGCGTGCGATGAACCGCCAGCAGATCACCATCAAGGATGCCGGCATCGCGCATGCTCATGCCGCGTACCTTGAGCAGGTAGTCCGGGCGCTGATCGAAGAGATTGGGGTCCAGTGCGAAGCTGGCCTCGACATGTTCCTGGGCGAGGATGGGGCTTCCGGCAGCCACCCGACCGACCAGTGGGACCAGCAGGGCGATTTGAACTGCGCTGGTGGTCTCGCCGCGTTTGTCATCGGGCAGCAGCTTGAGGCGAATGCCTCGCGATGCACCGGCGATGAGTTCGATGACCCCTTTGCGGGCCAGCGCTTTCAAGTGTTCTTCGGCGGCATTGGGTGAGCGGAACCCGAGCTGCTGCGCGATCTCTGCCCGTGTGGGCGGAAATCCGGTGTTGGCGATGTGATGCCTGATCAGCGCCAGGATTTCCTGCTGTCGTGCGGTGAGTTCGCGCATAGGGACCTGTGGGTGCGTTGGAGATATGCCGAAGCGGCCTTCCGGGCGTTGCTCATTGAAGAGTGACGGCCGGATCTCGTACTGTATTTTTATACAGTTTTGTGCGGAATTCAAGCGGCAGCTTTCTGGCCCGCCCGGCAGGGTGCAAATCCTGCTCTGTTGGCAGGGGTACTACCGGCAGGGGGATATGCAAGCTGCGGATGTTTATGGCACAGTGTTCTTGCGCAGGTCTTCAGCCTGCGTTTCAGCAAGTCTCTGGCTCCAGAGCTAGGATTGCATTTCTCGGTTCGCTGACCCCGTCGCCTCGAAATGCAATGTTTTGTTTTGTTTCGAGGATGAACTGATGCCCACAAAGATCTATGTCGGCAATCTGCCCTGGCGGGCTACCGACGCGCAACTTACCCAGCTGTTCGGTGTCCATGGCGAAGTGACCGATGCCCGCATCGTCACTGATCGCGAAACCGGCCGTTCGCGCGGTTTCGGGTTTGTCACCATGACCGCCGCAGATGCAGCCCAGAATGCCATTCGCGCCTTGAACGGTCATTCGCTCGAAGGACGCAGCCTGGTTGTCAACGAAGCCCGTGAGCAGCAGGGTGGCGGTGGCGGTGGCGGTGGTGGCGGTGGTGGTGGTGGTTTCCGACGCGGCGGCGGTGGCGGCGGTGCTGGCTACGGCGGTGATCGCGGTGGCGGTGGCGGTGGTGATCGCGGTGGTGGTGGTGGCGGCGGTGATCGCGGTGGTGGTGGTGGCGATCGCGGCGGCGGCGGTGAACGTCGCGGCGGCGGCGGCGGCAGTGAAGGCAGCGGCGGCGGTTTCGGTGGTCCGCGCCGGCCTCGCCAGTTCGGCTGATTCGCACGACCTGAAGGTTGTTGGAATAGTCGGGCCCGCCTGTGGGCGTGTCTGGGTATTGGCCGGTTGACCGGCCGGGATGAAACATTGGGTGTCTGATTGTCGCGCAGCCTCCCGGTCGTGCCGGTCCTGATGGGGCCGGTTTTTTTTGCCCGGTACGGGGCAGTGCCTGATGCGGGCAGATCCTGAGGAGAGCGGAAGATGATCGAGCGGGTTGGAGTGCTGGGCGCCGGCGTGATGGGCATGGGTATCGCGGTCAGTGCGGCGCGCGGCGGCTTCGAGGTTGTCGTCTGCGACATCGACCCGGCTCGTGAACAGTTGGCGGGCGACGCTGGCATGGGTCTGGCCGCGTCGCCGTGCGAACTCGTTGAGCGCAGCGATGCGGTCTTCATCGTCGTGGTCGATTCTGGGCAGATCGATACTGTTCTGCGCGGGCCGCAGGGCCTGCTGTCGGCGTTGTCATCGACCAAACTGGTCCTGCTGTGCAGCACGATCTCGCCGGGCGACAGCACCCGCTTCGCGGCGCAGATCGCCGCCACAGGCGCGGCCGTGCTAGATGCGCCGATCTCCGGTGGGCCCGCGCGGGCGCGGGCCGGGACGATGAGTATGATGCTGGCCGGCGATCCCGTAACCCTGGCGCATGCGCAGCCTGTGCTGGATGCCGTCTCGGGAAAGCGCTTCGTGATCAGCGATCGACCCGGCGACGCGGCGAAGGCCAAGCTGGTCAATAACCTGATGGCGGGCATTCACCTCATGGCCGGGGCCGAGGCGATCGCGCTGGCCGAATGCCTAGGTCTGGACCCGCAGCAGATGGTCGACCTGATCTCGGCCAGTTCCGGGCAGAGTTGGATGTTCAATGACCGCATTCCGCGGGCCCTGGCCGGCGATTTCGAGCCGCGTGCGCAGGCGCATGTGCTCACGAAGGACGTCCGCCTGGCCAACGAGGCGGCCGAGCAGGCCGGCCTTGCCCTGCCGCTGGGGGCGCTCGTGAAGGACCTTTTCCAGGCGACCTGCGATGGTGGCTGGCGCACCGAGGACGACGCGGCAGTATTAAAATATTATCGCAAAAAATTCTCGCAGGCGATTGATCCGTAAATAGAAGGTGTTGAGATCTGTCTAGGCATAATCTCGGCCAACCTCGGGCGCAACAGGCAAGCTGCGAAAAGCCCAGAACTGCGCGGCCAATCCGGTGACGAACCCCAGTTTCAGTTACCCGCGGCACCATACCTGCCCCCGTTTTCGTGAGGGCATGGGCCTTGATTCCGAACGTCTCGGCCCCTGTCAGGTGCCCCGCCAGTGGACAAGCAATCCATGGCACGCGATGCAATGCGTGACGTCAGGCAGTTGCCCCGGTTCGATGCAGTGCCGGTGCGGCGAAAAAAAAACCGTCGCGAAACGCTGCCACCGTGAAGCAGATCCGCCGGCATCAGTTGGCAATCTCCGCTGGCAGCAGGCGGTCGTACTCGTCATTGACCACGCGGTAGCACTCGCAACTGCGCGCTTCGAGGCCCTCCTGATCCAGCACTGCGATGTGGCCCCGGTGATAACTGATCAGTCCAGCCTTTTGCAAGTTCCCTGCGGCCTCGGTGACCCCTTCGCGGCGAACCCCGATCATGGTCGCGATCAGTTCCTGCGTCATGACGATGGTGCTCGATTCCAGGCGTTCCAAAGTCTGCAACAGCCAGTGGCAAAGGTGCTGCTCGAGGGAATGGTGGCGGTTGCATACTGCTGTCTGCGAGACTTGGGTCAGCAATGCCTGCGCGTAGCGCAGAACCAGATGCATCGCAGGGGCAGATTGATCAAATTCCTCCATCAACACGCTGGCACGCATGCGGAAGCCTCGGCCCCCGCTGATCACGACGGCACGGGATTGCGTCGTGCCACCACCCATCGGGAGCCACGTGCCCACCATCCCCTCTTTCCCAATCACCGCGACCTGGGCAGTACCGCCGTTCTCGGCCAGGTGCAGAAGCGACACGATGGCGGTGGTCGGGAAGACCACATGGGTCAAGTGGCCGCCGGGCTCGCACAGCACCGTGCCCAGCGGCAGGTCAACGGCTTCCAGCTGGGCCTGCCAGCGCTGCCAGACCCTTGCAGGCAGACAGGCAAGCAAGCGGTTCTGCCGGGCGTCCAGGGGCTGACCGCTGTCGATATGCAGCGTGAGTTCAGGGTGCCCATTGGCCATCAGGCCGATATGGGCATGGGCATGGGAATGGGTCATCGCATCCTCGCTGGTTCAAAGAGGGGAACCGCGCCGCGATGCTCTGCAAGTCCAGCGCGGCGACTAGGAGTATCGCCCGGCTGGGCAGGCTGCAAGGTGACATTGACTGGCCTGTGTGACCTGCGGTTGATTCAAGTCTGGAAGCGACGAAAATTTTCCTCGTTATGTCGGTTACCGCACAGACACGGAAGGCCTGGCAGTCATGAGCGGCCCATTGGGACTTCGCTGGGCCGCCGCTGACCACGACCAAGACGTCGAATCGCCCGCCGCGACATCAGATCGCTATCGGGAATGATCCTGACGTTCCGGATGTCTTCGGTGTCGAATCCGATCAACTTCAATTCATTTGCCAGGAGTCTTTAGCGGTTCTATGCGTTCGAAGGCCGCCTTGGCTTGCGTGAACGACTGGAACGATGAACGGGTGTCGCCGGTGGCCGCAGGCAACAGACTGGCACAACCGCCCAACGCAACCAGCAGCCGCAGCAGCAGACCGGGCGCGATGCGGCCGACCGCATGAGCCCTGTGCGCGAGGCACCACCGTGCATCTGCGCTCGAGAACGGATGGGCGCTCAGACGCGGACATCGTTGTCGTTGGCGCGGACATATTGCGCCGCACCGACGATGTCGAAGCCGTCGCTCGCCGGCACGGTCGCGACGAACGCAAAGGCCCGGCCGGGCTCTCGATGAAGGCCGCGTTTGAGCGCAGCCGGAGTGAGCCGGTTCTTGTGCACCATGAAGCGTGTGTATCTCGAATCGGCCGACAGCCTGTCGAAGGCCTGGGCGATCTCGGCCGCATCCGACGTGGGCCGCGCAGGGCAATCTCGCCAAGCCCATCCACAGCGACGGGTCTGCCGTGCTCGTCGGGGATCGCCACGTCATCCGGTTCATGCCGAGCGCCAGCGGCCAGCACGCTGTTCAATGCCGCGGAACCGGCCATCTGCCGGGCGGCACCAGCCTCCTCACGTGCTTGACCACTGCGTTCGTCAGCCAGCGTTGAACGGGCGGCAGCAGGCCACCCATCTGTGCCGTGATCACCGTTCGTACCGAGGTCGATCCGACCACTTTCGCGAGCCTGCCCGCGAAGTTCTCGAACACGACGATCGCCTTGGCGCCGGAATCGTTGAGCTGATGCTCAAACTCGTGCGGGGTGTACTGCGGGTTGGTGTTCACGACCACCAGACCGGCGCGAAGGACGCCGAGCGTGAACGGGGTATAGCTGCCGGCGATCAACACGTAGATGGCTGCATGGTCCAGCCGGTTGAACCAGAGCTTGGACCGGCCGGCGGGCAGAGCGTGGTGGAGCGTCGAGATCGCATACAGCAGCACCAGACTGCCCGCGAAGACACTGGCGCCACGATGTCTTTGCTGGTGCCATGCGTCGACGCGCGCCAGACGAGCAAGGGCACGGCAACGACGGCCAGCAGCGCACCCAGCCGGTGGCTGATAGCGTTGCTCTTCCCTTCGGCAAGCAATTGCTGGCGCTCAATGCTCATGGTGCTCGCGAGTCGGATCTTTGGCCGTCGATGACGGCCAGTTCACCCATCATTGGCGCCACTGGCTCGGGCCGAATCGCAGTCTTGCGACTGCGGCAGGCTGGGCACGTGCCCGCAGCACACAGGCTCTCACCACGTTGGAAAGGGCTCTTCGACTATGCACGTCAGCATCAGAATCAGCTTGCCAGGAAGCGGCCCGCGATGGTTACTCTCGGTCCTGGCCATCAGCAGTCGGTTTGGTGTGGTTTCGCACAGCTGACTGTCGCCTTCGGCGGCCGGTCAAGAGTTGCAGGTCAACGCTCGTCGCCTACGCAGCCACTGCACGCTGCGAAAGTCGAGACGCGCATCAAAAGCCAGAATGCGCAATGCGGAACCGGCCCGGGCTTGTTCCGGCGATGCGCCTGAACATGCGTGTGAAGTTCGCCGGTTCGCTGAAGCCCAGTTCGGCGCTGATATTCTCCACCGAGAGTGCTGTATGGGCGAGCAGCCGTTGAGCTTCGAGCACGAGCCGCTGCTCGATCATGGCTTTCGGGCCGAGCCCCCGCATCGTCATGCAGCTCGTGTGCAAGGTCTTCGGTGAACAGCCGAGCCAGCGCGCGAAGTCATCGACGCGATTGCTCTGGCCAAGGCGCCGTTCGAGTTCACGTTGGAACCGGCCGACGGTGCGCGAGGCAGCGGTGAACGGGACTGCGCCACGCTCGCCTGCCGCAGACAACTTGGCAAGGCGCAGCAGCAGCACGTTCAGCAGGTGCTGGATGATGCGTATCCCGAGCAGCGTTCCATCGGTACGGTCGTACTCCGCGGCCAGCCCTTCGAAGTCCTTCGCCGCCAGCCGCGATGCTTCGTCAGGCGATTGCAGCGACCCCGTCGGCAATACGTGATCGACCAAGCTGTCGAGGCCACTCAGCTCGGCGAGCGCATTGTCCGGCAGCACAAACACCGGCGAAAAAAGCACAACGATCGCGTCGAACGTGCGGCCGCCCACGTACTGCTGCACCTGGCCGGGACGAACGTGCAGCACAGTACCCGGCCGGCAAGGGTGGATGCGGAAATCGATCAGATGGCGTCCTCGCCCCTTCGTCACGAGGAACAGTAAATGGAACTGCGGCCTTTGCGGCGGCCCGAAGTGTGCTTGGTCGACCCGGGCAAACAGCTCCGTCAAACGCATGACCTCAATGTCGAACCCCCGGCGCCGATTCGAGTACACGACATTCTGAATATTGGGAGAAGTCTTGCGCATGTTGGTGTCAGCCGAAATTGACTACCGCGGAGCGATTTTCGACGTGGATCACGAGGGCGCTTAACCGAATACTGAGGGCGCACTTCAAATAAGGAGCAAAGCATGACACACGATCGACGCAGCATCCTTGCCGCACTGCCTGCGATTGCCGCAGCCGCTCTGTGGGCGGGAGACTTGGCCGCCCAGCAGTCGTCTTCGGGCGAAGAACTCATTGCCGCGAACCAGGCCTTCGATGAGGCGCTTTCCCTGCTCGACATCGCGGCGATCGAAGCGCTGTCGTTGCAGGAGCCGCATGCGATGGCGATCCATCCGAGCGCCACCCAGATTACG
>JAYVOV010000062.1:0-2689 GCA_043757735.1 Burkholderiaceae bacterium | reverse complement strand
GAGTTCAGGGTTGGTCAACGCGATGCCGGCTGCGGCCTGGGTAGCGAGTTCGTGCGGCGATACATCGCCCGAGCGCACCCTCTCGCCCAGTGCGACCGCGTCGTGGGTCGTCCATTCTTCCCAACTCATCACCAGTGTCATGTCAGCGTGCTCGTTTAAAGGCAGTCGAGGGCAAGTCTGTCGCGACTTGTGCAATTATCCTCGGAGCCGTGCATGTTGCATACCGCACCGGCTGTTCGATTGAGGAGACGATGATGTGGAATCTCGATGGGTCGCCGCCGGTGCGGGTGGACGCGACGCTGCTGACCCGTTTGCCTGATGCCATGCGGCGTGCTCAGGTGTCCGCCTGGGGCAAGGCAAACCGACCCGGGCATGTCGTGGACAGTTTCCTGGAAGGGCCCTGCTTCGATGATCAGGGCAATCTTTATGTGACCGACATTCCCCACGGCCGGCTGTTTCGGATTTCACCTCAATTGCAGTGGCAATGTGTTCTAGAGGCCGACGGCTGGCCCAACGGGCTGGCCCTGCACCGTGATGGCAGTCTGTGGATTGCCGACTACCGCCATGGCATCCAGCGATTCGATCCGGCCAGTGGGCGCCTCGATACGGTGCTCGGTCACCGCAACAGCGAGTCATTCAAGGGGGTCAACGATCTCGTCTTCGATGCGCAGGGGCGGCTCTATTTCACCGACCAGGGGCAGACTGGCCTGCACGATCCGACCGGCCGGGTCTATCGCTGGCAACCCGATGGTCGACTCGATCTTTTGCTGACCAATGCACCCAGCCCCAATGGGCTCGCGGTCAGCGAGGACATGCGGGTGCTTTATGTGGCGATCACGCGCGCCAACCAGGTGTGGCGCGCCCCCCTGCTGGCCGATGGGTCGATCAGCAAGATGGCGGCGCTGCAGACGTTCTTTGGTTCGGCGGGGCCCGACGGCATGGCGCTCGATCGACATGGTCGTCTGCTGGTCGCCCACGCCGGCCTTGGCTGCGTATTCGTGCTCAACCGCGTGGGCGAAGTCACCCACCTGCTGCGCAGTCCCATTCCTGAATCGATGGTCACCAACGTTGCCTGCTGGCCCGGTCGAGATGTCGTCGTGATCACGGAATCCTCATCGGGCAGCATTCTGCTCGCAGACCTGCCGCCGCCTTGATGCACGTTTAGAGCACCAACCCCTGATGATGTATTTCCTCTGGTCGCTGCCCGCCCTGTTAGTCATCGGCGTGATCGCCAGTGGCCGCGCGAGCACCACGATGGCTGCGTTGCTCGGCCTGCTGGTCGCAGTGCCTGTGGCACTGTTCACGGCCCCTGACGGATTCGGCCCGGCGGCTCTCGGACTCGCGCTGCTGCGGGGCGCCTGGATCGGTTGGGTCATTGCGCCCTACATTCTCGGCGGCCTGCTGTTCTGGCAGATCGCCGCCAGGAACCCGGCTTCGGCGTCCGACCCGCTGCCCGGCGCAGATCTCGACCGCGACAATCCCTTGGCCAGGCGACGCTGGCTGTTTTTTTCGTGCTTTCTGGTGGGCCCCTTCGCGGAGGCCGCGACCGGCTTTGGCGTCGGCATGATCGGCACCGTTGTTCTAATTCGCGCGCTCAACCTGCCCGCCCGCCAGGTGATGGTGTTTGCGCTCATGAGCCAGACGCTCATTCCCTGGGGCGCGATGGGCAGCGGCACACTGCTGGCCTCAGCCTACGCGCGGATGGCGCCAACGCAATTGGCACTCTACAGCCTGATCCCGGTTGCCTTGCTGATGCTGGTCTGGTTGCCTTTGTACTGGCAGACCGCGCGCCAGGCAGGCATTGGCGCCAGCGCTCAGGAGCACTTGCGGGAGGTCGGCTGGCTGGTGCTCGGGCTGACTTTGCTGAGTGTCAGCACTGCGTTGCTCGGCCCTGAGACGGCGTTGCTGGCCGCCTATGGTCCGTTGATAGTCCTGCGCTTCGTGCTCGACCGCCGGCCCGACAAGGCATTGATGCTCACGACCGCAGGCAGGGCGCTTCCCTACCTGGTCGTCATCGCGTGCCTGTTGGTGACCCGTCTCGTGCCCAGCCTGAAGCTCGGCCTTGCCGATTGGGGCAAACTGCGTCCGTTCATCGATCTGCCGCCCTGGTCACCCTTTTTTCATGCAGGTAGCTGGATGGTGTTGGGCGCGATCGTGCTGGCCGTCGTGCGGCGGGGTGGCGAGGTACCGATCTGGGATCAGCTCCGGTCGACGTGGACGACCGGCCGGCAAGCCATCCTGACCGTATTCTTATTCGCCATGATGGCAGAAATGCTCGCAGGAAGCGGCATCTCACGCGCGTTCGGCAGTGGTATGTACATGGCGCTGCGCGACTGGACGCTGCTGGTCACGCCGTTATTGGCCGGTACTTTCGGCATCCTGGCCAACAGCGGCAACGCTCCGAACAGCCTGTTCATGGCGTCG
The DNA here is from genome assembly GCA_043757735.1 of Burkholderiaceae bacterium. Lineage (GTDB taxonomy): Bacteria > Pseudomonadota > Gammaproteobacteria > Burkholderiales > Burkholderiaceae_E > Quisquiliibacterium. Next base: position 265 of record JAYVOV010000062.1, on the reverse strand, counting down.
CAGCTTTCGCTGGCGCTGCAGGCGGGGGTTGATCAGAAGGCTGCTGCGGCCTTGCTGCACGTGTCTGGCACCGCGATGAGCATGCTGTCGCCGGTCAGGATGTCGATCGCGGCAGGATTGGCTCGAGGGGCCGGGCAGGAGCGTGTCGTCTATGCGCAGCTGCTGCCGTTCGCGGCGGCAGCGTTCGCGATTCTGCTGCTGCTCGCGGTGGCGATCAGGGTTGGTGGATGAAGCCCGGCTGACCGTCGTGTCCGTTATCGATCAG
>JAYVOV010000061.1:0-2690 GCA_043757735.1 Burkholderiaceae bacterium | reverse complement strand
TCGTCCAGAAACCGATCGGCCTGATCCCGTGTTTTTCCCAGAGCTTCAGGGTGATGGTTTCGAAGCGTTTGTTCAGGTCCGGCAGGCGCCCGGGGACGCAGTGATAGATGCGCAGTTCATGGATCATGGGTTGCTCCTTGGTGATCGGTTATTTGGTGACGCCAATTTCGCGCAGCACTGCGCCCAGGCGTGCTGATTCGGCATCCACATACTTGCCGAAGTCATCGCCGGTGAGCAGGAAAGGACCCCAGTCGTTCTTGCGCAGTGCTTCTTTCCAGCTGGCGTGTTCGGTGCCTTTGACCACTGCGTCGATCAGCGTCTTGCGCTGTTCGGCGGTGATGCCGGGCGCGCCATAGACGCCGCGCCAGTTGTAGATCTCGACGTTCACACCCTGTTCCTTGAAGGTGGGCAGGTTGCGCAGTTTGAAGCTCGATGAGATGCCCAGGGCGCGCATGCGCCCGGCTTCGACATCGCTGGCAAATTCGGACACGCCGGCAACGCCGACCGTCACATGCCCACCCAGGATGGCCGACTTGGCTTCGCCGCCGCCCGCGAACGCCACATAGTTGACCTTGGTGGGATCGACACCGACGTCTTTGGCGATCAGGCCGACCATGATGTGATCGATCGAGCCACGCGAGCCGCCGCCCCACGACACAGAGCCCGGATTGGCCTTGAGCTTGTCGGTCAGATCCTTGAGGGTTTGCAGTGGCGAATTGGCTGGCACGACGAGGATCATGGTGTCGGCGAACAGACGGGCGATCGGGGTGGCGTTTTTCAGTGTGACCGGTGGTTTGCCGGTTTCGATGGCGCCCACCATCACCGCACCGGTGACGATCAGCGCCGCGCCGTTGCCGCGCTCGCTGTTGACGAACTGGGCCAGTCCGATCGTGCCGCCCGCGCCGCCTTTGTTTTCAAAGGTGGCGTTGCGCGCTGATCCTGCGGCGATCATTGCGGCGCCCAAATTGCGGCCAGTCTGATCGAACCCGCCACCGGGGTTGGCCCCGATCATGAATTTGAGGGTGTCGAGCTGGGCATGGGCGGGCGCCGACAGGGCGAGCAGCCCGGCCAGGGCCAGGGAACTCACCAGGCGAAGGCCTGGCTGGGATGCGAATGCACGAAGCAGTATCACGATGGTGTGTCTCCGGATGTGAGTGGCCGATTGGCGTTCAAGCGTTCGGCGCTGGTGTTCAGTTCTGGCGTATCTCTGTGGCGCGCCACCCTGGATTCTGCCATTCGAGCGCCTGTGACGCGAGTTCAGGCAAGCAGCAGCGCGGCGAGTTCGTGCGATGTATTGACGAGGTGATCGGCGCCCCACAATCGGGGCGGGCGCAGGTCGCCGCAAAAACCGTAAGCGGCCGCTATGGTCAGCATGCCAGCGGCTTTGCCTGCTTCGATGTCACGCTCGTCGTCGCCCACATACACGCAACGCCCGGGCGCCACCCGCGCGAGCCGGGCGGCATGCAGCAGGGGTTCAGGGTGCGGCTTGGCGTAAGGCGTGGTGTCGCCGCCCACCGCACTGGCACTGCGATGCAGCACGCCGAGATCGGCCATGATCGGCCGTACATATCGCTCGACCTTGTTGCTGACCACGCCCCAGACGATTGCGCGGGAGTCGAGTTCGTCGAGCAGGGCGGCCAGCCCGTCGAACAGACGGGTGTGCACGCACATGGCGCCCTCATAGCGAGCAAGGAAGTCGAGCCGCAGTGCCTCGAAGCCCGGGTCTTCGCGCTCGACCCCCAGGCCGCGCCCGATCAGGCCGCGCGCGCCCATCGAGGCAAAGGGGCGCAGCTCTGCAAGCGGCAGCGGCGCCAGGCCGCGCTCGACGCGCATTGCATTGACCGGCGCGGCCAGGTCTTCGGCGGTGTCGGCCAACGTGCCGTCGAGATCGAAGAAGATTGCCGCCGGGCGCCAGGGCAGGCGCGCTGACGCGCCATGCTCGTTCACAGAGTGGCTTGACATCAGTTCACGATCCGGATGCCGCTGCGGGCTTGCGGAAGGCCGCGAGGTAGTTCACCGAGACGTCGGTTCGCTCGAGGCGGTAGCGTTTTGTGATGGGGTTGTAGGTCAGGCCGATCATTTCGACCAGATCCAGGCCGGCATGTCGGGCAAAGCCGGCCAGTTCGGACGGCCGCAGGAATTTTTCGTATTCGTGTGTGCCTTTGGGCAGCAGATCGAGAACGTACTCGGCGCCGACGATGGCGAACAGAAAGGCCTTCGGATTGCGATTGATCGTCGACATGAAGACCCAGCCGCCTGGGCGGGTGAGTGTGGCGCAGGCCTGGATGGTGGAGGCCGGATCGGGCACGTGCTCGAGCATCTCCATGCAGGTGACGATATCAAACTGACCGGGGCTGCGTTGCGCCAGCGCTTCGGCGGCGATGCGCTCGTAGTTGACCGTCACGCCGCTTTCGAGGCCGTGGAGCTCGGCCACCCGCAGGGGCTTGTCGGCCAGGTCGATGCCGGTGACACGAGCGCCTTTGAGCGCCATTGATTCAGCCAATATGCCGCCGCCGCAGCCGATGTCGACCACCTGCCTGCCGCTCAGCGCAGCGAGCGAGTCGATCCACTCGAGCCGCAGCGGGTTGATCTCATGCAGCGCTCGAAACTCTGATCCGGGATCCCACCAGCGCGCAGCCAGCGCCTGAAATTTGGCGAGTTCGCCGGCATCGGCGTTGACGGGCAGAACT
>JAYVOV010000060.1:0-2692 GCA_043757735.1 Burkholderiaceae bacterium | reverse complement strand
CCACGATCACCAGCCAGGCGACGCCGATCGACAGCCGCACCCCGGTCATCAGGTAGGGCAGCACCGACGGGAACAAAATCTTGGTGAAGATCTTCCATTCGCTCAGGTTGAGCACCCGCGCCACGTTCATGTAGTCAGCGGGCACACGCTGCACGCCGACCGCAGTGTTGATGATCATCGGCCATACCGATGAAATGAAGATGGTCCAGATCGCCGCCGAATGAGCGCCCTTGAACACCAGCAGACCGATGGGCAGCCAGGCCAGCGGCGACACCGGCCGCAGCAGCGCGATCACCGGCGCGGTCATCTTGTCGAGAAAGCTGAAGCGCCCGATCGCGAAGCCGGCCGGAATACCCACCAGCGCAGCCAGACCGAAGCCCAGCCCGACGCGGCCCAGCGAATTCATCAGCTTGATGCCGATGCCCTGGTCGTTCGGGCCGTTCTGCGCGAACGGATCGGCGAAGACCGTCAGCGCCGCTTTCCAGGTGGCCACCGGTCCTGGGATGGTCTGGCCACCCTTCGAGATGGCCTCCCAGATCAGCAGCAGAATCAGGATGCCCAGGCATGGCGCCAGCACCGCAACCAGGCGCTCGTTGCGGGCCCGCCTGCGCACCGCTTCCGAGATGACAGGCACGGGCGAGACGCTGGCCAGCAGGCGCACCGGCGTATCGGCTGTACCGGCTGCCATCACCACCGCCTGCACAGGCGCGGCAGCAGCGCTGCGCGGACCCGCCGGCGTCTCGCCGGCGCTGGCCACTGTCGCGGCGCCCGCGCCCATCGGGGTGATTGAAACGGATGCACTCATGGAATCTCTCCTCGACACGTTCATCGGCTCAAGCAGTCTTCACCTTGAAGGAAGCGGCGTACTGCTTGGGGTTGCTGCCATCCCAGACAACGCCGTCGACCATCGTCGATTTGCGCATGTCGGACTTCGGCACGCTCACCTTCGCTTGTGCCGCCGCGTCCTTGTAGAGCGCGATCTGATTCACCTGCTTGGCGACCGCCAGGTAGTCGGGCTCGTCCTTGAGCAGCCCCCAGCGCCGATGCTGGGTCAGGAACCACATGCCGTCCGAGAGATACGGGTAGTTGACCGCACCATCATTGAAAAACTTCATGTGGTTGGCGTCATCCCAGGTCTTGCCCATGCCGTTCTGGTAGCGGCCCAGGATCCGGTCGATGATCACGTCGCGCGAGGTGTTCACATAGGCCTGCTGCGAGATCGTGTCGGCCATCTTGTTCTTGTTGCTCAGCCCGGCATCGATCCACTTGCCGGCCTCGATGATCGCGGCGGTCACCGCTCGACAGGTGTTCGGGTTCTGCTTGACGAAGTCCAGCCGCGTGCTCAGCGTCTTCTCGGGGTGGTCCTTCCAGATGTCCTGGGTGGTGATGCCGGTGACGCCGATGCCGTCGGCGATCGCGCGGTGATTCCACGGTTCACCCACGCAAAAGCCGTCCATGCTGCCCACGCGCATGTTGGCGACCATCTGCGGCGGCGGCACGGTGATGATCTTGGCGTCTTTCATCGGGTTGACGCCAACGCTGGCAAGCCAATAGTAGAGCCACATCGCGTGGGTGCCGGTCGGGAAGGTCTGCGCGAAGGTGTACTCGCGCTTGTCGTTCGCCATCAGTTTGGCCAGCGACGGGCCATCCACAGCGCCTTTGTCGGCCAGCTTCTTGGACAGCGTGATCGCCTGACCGTTGTGGTTCAGGCTCATCAGCACCGCCATGTCCTTCTTCGAACCACCCACGCCCATCTGCACGCCGTAGATGAGGCCATACAGGACATGGGCAAAATCGAGTTCGCCGTTGACCAGCTTGTCGCGAACCGAGGCCCACGACGCCTCCTTGGTGGGGACGATCTTCACGCCATATTTCTTGTCGATTTCAAGTACCGAGGCCATCACGATCGAGGCGCAATCGGTCAGCGGTATGAAGCCGATCTTGACTTCCTTTTTTTCCGGCGCGTCCGAGCCCGCCGCCCAGGCCACCGCCTGCAGGCTGGGTGGCACGACACCGCCCAGGCCACCCGCGGAAACCGCGGCCGACGCCAAGGTGAGAAATCGCCGGCGCGGCATGGGCGCAGCGAAATCAGGCTGAATCGGCGTCACCGTCTGCAGGTCTGCGGACCCGGACACGGGCCGCGGTTGTTCCACCAGCGATGACGGGGACTCGATCAGGGAAGACGCGGGAACTCGATCCGAAAACATGCCATGACCTCAAAAAAAGACGTCCGGAGCCATCGGGTCGATGGCCGCGAACGTCATTGTTCGATGCGCGCGTACCGCCGTTGGTCCGCCGCACCCAGGTTGTTTCAACGAGACCGATCAATAGCCTCCACAACCTCAAAGCAGGAACCGTGCCAAACGCATTCACCGGCTATTGAAGGCAGGAATGCCCGAGAAAGGGGATTGCACGACCTGCAACCGGGAACAGCGGATCGCCAGCGCCCTGTTACGGGCCGCCCCTTGTACACATCAACGGGTATCGATGCACTTGTGCAGTGCACCATGCACTGCCGCCGCGCTCAGCCGTCGAGCATCGAACCGACCGCAATGACCTGTTCAGCCACTTCGCGCAGCTTGAGATTGCGGTCCATGGCCATCCGGCGCAGCAGCGCATAGGCCTCGGCCTCATCGCAGGACTTGCGCTTCATCAGGAAGCCCTTGGCGCGCTCGATGGTCTTGCGGTCGGC
>JAYVOV010000059.1:0-10034 GCA_043757735.1 Burkholderiaceae bacterium | reverse complement strand
CGAACATGAACCTTGATGGACCACCAGCGAGGGCTTCGGACAGTCTCTTAAGGCGCGCTGCCTGGCGACGGTTCACGGCCGTATCACCTTCGGGGTTGTAGCGAACCAGCACCTTGCAAAAGACCGGTGCAAAGGCCTCGATGTGCCGCGCGAAGTTGTCGCCGAACTCGAAGTCGTACTCGACCCCGTCCTGCCCGCTCTTCTCGGTGGGCACGCAAGGGATGATGCCGCCGCGTTTGGCATCGCACAGGATGTCGGTACCAAAGTGCTCGTCCAACAGGATCCCGGCCTTGGCTTTGCCAATACCGCCGGCCACCGCGGCCGTGAAGCCGTCGTAGATATGGCTGAGGGTAGCCATGCGGGCATGGTCTCTGTGCTCCTCTTGGGCAAATGGCCGATTGGCTGGTTCGGTCAAATCAGCAGCGGTTTGTCTGGCAGTTCGTTGGCATTGCGCGCACTGGCGGGAAAGTGCTCCACCAGTTGACGCGTCACCGCCTTGATGCCGCTGACCGCGCCGGCTTCAAACTTCGCTGCCTTGAATGCCGCTTCCATCTCAAGGCAGATCGCCACCCAGGCGCGTGGGCTGGCTTTGGCGTGGATGCCGCGGTCAGCCACGATTTCCAACGCGCGGTCGGCCAGCAGCAGATAGATCAGCACACCGGTGTTGTACTCGGTATCCCACAACCGCAATTGCGAAAACAGCGCGAGCGCGCGTTCCTTTGCCGTCTGCCCGCCAAAGAGCGGCGCGCCGTCAAGCGCCCCTTCGACGACGAAGCGAACTTCACCCATATGGGTCGTTTCACTGGCCTTGATCGCCTGCTCGATGGCGTTCAACGCGGCGCGCGGGAAGGCCCGGTTGACCTGGCTCTGGGTCATGGCGAGATGGCGAAGGATGCGTTTGACGTTCATCGCTAGAACCTGCCGGAGGCGCCGCCGCCGCCAAAGCCACCACCACCCCCGCCAAAGCCACCACCCCGGCTGCCGCCACCGAACCCGCCGCCCCCGCGGTGGCCGCGGCCCATTGCGCCGTAATGGCCGCCGAGCATGGCGCCGTGTCGGCCCATGCCGATCCCCAGCAAGGTAATGAGGAAGGCGATGCCACCGCCGATCACCGCAGCTATCAGCGCGCCGCCCAGCAGCCAGCCTGCGAGCGCGAGCACCCCTCCGGTCACCAGCGCACCCGGGATGCGACCGAGCACAGCCCGCAACACGCCGCCCACCACCAGCGCCGCCACTAACAACAGCGGCAACAGTTGTCCGATATTCTGGCTGCCTGAGCCCAGTCCCGACCCGAGCGCCCCGGGCTTGGGTGGTGGAAGCGGCTCGCCATCGACGACACGAATCATCTGATCGACACCCGCGCTGACACCGCCGAAGTAGTCGCCTGCCTTGAGCCGAGGTGCAATCACCTCGCTGACGATGCGTCTGGCTGTGGCGTCATTCAGTGCGCCTTCGATGCCGTAGCCCACTTCAATTCGCAGCGCGCGGTCATCCTTGGCAATCAGCAGCAGGGCACCGTCGTCCACCTTTTTGCGGCCCAGCTTCCAAAGTTCCGCCACGCGCAAGGCGTACTGCTCGATTGCTTCCGGCTTGGTCGTCGGGACGATCAGCACCGCGATCTGCGTGCCCTTGCGGGTCTCGAAAGCGCGCATGGTTTGTTCCAGGCTTGCCTGCTGCTCGGGCGTCAACGTGCTGGTGAGATCGGTCAGGCGCGCCTGGAGGGGGGGCACGGCAATGAGCCCCTGCGCCGCATGCATTGGCACGAGCGCCGCAAGAGCCAGCAGCAACGCCGCCGCGAAAAAGAGTTTGCGCATGGCCGATGCCTCGAAGGGGTTCGCTGAAGACCGTTTGTCGTTCGAGCAGGTCGCAGTCATCAGGCGCATTGGTCTGCAGTCAGGTAGGCTTGTCCCACATGATCGGCAGGGGGCCCACCGATGCTTGCCAACGCGCTGACTGCACAGTCCGGTGCCTCCGTCATCCAACCCAAGACGGCGAAGCCCTGGGGGCCGAGCATCCGCTGGCCGGCCGGTGACAGCCCAGACAAGCCCGGCATCAAAACGATGAGCATCAAGGCCATCGCGGCGGCGGCCGAACCGGTTCGCTGGGGGCCGGCACTGCTGCGCGAGGCCCGTACAGCGACTTCGACAGGCGATAGCGCATCGGTAGTCATCGCCAAGGATGATACGCGTCGAGCCGCAGCGTCTGTGCGCTGGCGAACGCTGCACCGCCAGTGGTTCAGGTCGGTGCGTCGGCCCTTGCCAGGCTCGTGCAGCCTGCCCGATCCGACACTGGCCCGAAGCATGGGTCAGCGGCCCAGCAACAGTACATCCACCATGGTGACCGCGCCCGGGCGGCATGCTCCAGCAGCCGAGTCAGCTCAGCTCGAGTCGCAGGGTCGCGATAGCGCCTGGCCTCGTTGGTATTGTGTCGCGTCAACCGGCCCAGCCTTGCCGGGCCTGAAGCTCTGGCGCAACACGTTGAAGATTCTGGTGCCGATTGATGGCTCCGAGCCTGCACTCGAAGCCGTGCGGCACGTGCTTGGCCTGTCGGGCAACGGGTTGAAGACCAGGCTGGTGCTGGCCACGGTGCAAGATTCCGTCTGCCTGTATGAGATGGTGCTGCCACCGGATGCCGATGTGCTCGAACCCGCGACCGGTGCGGTGGGCACTCCGGCCCTGGCAGCTGCCGAAGCCCCGTGCAAGGCGGCCGCCGTTCCGTATGACCGTGAGATTGTTTCGGGTGACGCCGCGCAGGCGGTTCTCGACCCTTCCGACCAACCCGACGCACGGCTTCTGTCGAACGTCAATCAACCGGAGAACCGCATGACCCTGATGAAAGCCGCCGTATTCGTCGAACCTGGCCGCATCGTGATCGACGACAAACCGGTCCCGTCGGTCGGCCCGCTGGACGCCCTGATGCGCGTGACGACCACCACGATTTGCGGCACTGATGTGCACATCCTCAAGGGCGAGTACCCGGTCGCCAAGGGCCTGACTATCGGCCACGAGCCGGTGGGTGTGATCGAGAAGCTCGGGTCGTCTGTAACCGGCTATCACGAAGGGCAGCGCGTCATCGCGGGTGCCATCACGCCCAGCGGCTGGAGCAACGCCTGCCTGTGCGGTCAAGGCTCCCAGGACGGCGCCGGCACCGCGCACGGCTGGCAGGCCATGGGTGGTTGGAAGTTCGGCAATACCATCGACGGCTGCCAGGCCGAATACGTGCTGGTACCCGACGCGATGGCCAACCTGGCGCCGGTACCCGACGGCCTGAGCGACGAGCAGGTGTTGATGTGCCCGGACATAATGTCCACCGGGTTCAGCGGTGCCGAGAGCGCCGGCATCCGCATCGGTGACGTGGTGGCCGTGTTCGCCCAAGGCCCGATCGGCCTGTGCGCCACGGCGGGCGCCAAGCTCAGCGGGGCCAGCGTGGTCATCGGGGTGGACAGGCTGCCCGACCGCCTGGCGATGGCCGGCCGGATGGGCGCCGACCACATGGTGGACAGCAGCAAGGTCGACCCGGTCGAGGAGATTCTTCGTTTGACCGGTGGGCGCGGCGTCGATGTCGCGATCGAGGCCCTCGGCACACAGTCCACCTTCGAGGCTGCGCTGCGTGTTCTGCGCCCCGGGGGCACCTTGTCGAGCCTGGGCGTGTACTCCACCGATCTGAAGATTCCGCTCGGCGCCTTCGCTGCCGGTCTGGGCGACCACCGCATCATCACCACGTTGTGCCCGGGAGGCAAGGAGCGCATGCGCCGGCTGATGTCGGTCATCGAGGGCGGTCGCGTGGACTTTGGCGCGATGGTGACGCACCGCTTCAAGCTTGATGACATCGAGGCGGCCTACGACCTGTTCAGCCACCAGCGCGATGGCGTGCTCAAGGTCGCGTTGACACCATGACCAGCGCCAAGGATCTCAAGATCAGGCTCGCCTATCGCTTGCTGCCGTGGGATGCGAAGCCCACGCCCATCGAGCGGTTCGGCAGGGCCAGGTCCCTGGCCGATGCCGCACCTCTGGCACGATGAATGTGGCGGCGCACCGCGATGAACGTCCACACCTGCGGCGCCGTTTCGGAGTTTTGGAGTCCGGCAGGTTCTGCGAGGTGCCCCAGCGCACCGACCTGCCTTGGTCGAAACGATAGCATTGCCGGTCAATATGGCAGCGAGATGCCCGAAGAGACATGCCTGCCGCTGGCGGTCCGCTTCTGGCACCGGGCTCGACGGAAGAGTAAGTGGGAGATGCAAATACAATCTGCGACGATCGGCTTGGGTCGAATGGGGGCGAGCATGGTCCATCGCCTGTTGAAGCAAGGTCATGGCTGTGTGGTCCACAACGGCATCGAACACGGTCTGATATTCGGTGGTCATGCTGAGGGACCCACAGGAGACTCGACATGAACCGGAACGCGACTGCCGATGTGGTTTTTCTGCTCGATGTCGACAACACGCTGCTCGACAACGATCGGATCATCGCCGACCTGCGCAGCCATCTCGAAGCTGCGTTCGGTGGTGCCAGTGCGGCCTGCTACTGGGCTGCCTTCGAGACGTTACGCACTGAACTCGGCTACGCCGACTACCTGGGCGCGTTGCAGCGCTACCGGGCCGACGTTCAACGCCAGCACGGGTCGGCTCACGTAATCGCTCATACCTGCCAACGCCAGTCCCGCACTTCGGGCAGGTCTTCGCCGTGTTCGCTGATGTAGGCCTTGTGGCGCGCAATGCTCGCGTCATAGCGCTGCGTGGCCTGCGCGATAAGGTGCGCTAGGCGCGGGACGCGGCGTATCGCATCGAGTGCCAGTTGATAGCGGTCGACGTTGTTCAGCACTACCATATCGAACGCCGTGGTCGTCGTGCCCTCTTCCTTGTAGCCACGGACGTGCAGGTTGTCGTGGTTGTGGCGACGGTAGGTGAGCCGGTGGATCAGCCCGGCGTAGCCGTGAAATGCAAACACAATGGGCTTGTCGCGCGTGAACATGGCGTCGAACGCGTCATCGTCCAGGCCGTGCGGATGCTCGGACTGAGGCTGCAACGCCATCAGGTCGACCACATTCACGACGCGGATGCGGATGTCCGTCACGTACCCGCGCAGCAGCGCGACGGCAGCCAGCGTTTCGAGCGTCGGCACATCGCCGGCACAGGCCATCACCACGTCAGGCTCGCCACCAGCATCGTTGCTGGCCCATGACCAGACGCCGGCGCCGACGGTGCAGTGGCGTGCAGCCGATTCGATATCGAGCCACTGCAGCGCCGGCGCCTTGCCGGCGATGATCAGGTTCACGTAGTTGCGGCTGCGCAGGCAATGGTCGGCGATCGACAGCAGGCAGTTCGCATCGGGTGCTAGGTAGATGCGCACCACGTCGGCCTTCTTGTTCGCCACCACGTCGATGAAGCCCGGGTCCTGGTGTGAGAAGCCGTTGTGGTCCTGCTGCCAGACATGCGAGGTGAGCAGATAGTTGAGCGACGCAATGGGCTTGCGCCACGGGAGCTGCCGGCACACTTTCAGCCATTTCGCATGCTGGTTGAACATCGAATCGATGATGTGGACAAAGGCCTCGTAGCAGGAGAGCAAGCCATGGCGCCCGGTGAGCAGATAGCCTTCGAGCCAGCCCTCGCACAGGTGCTCGCTCAGTACCTCCATCACGCGGCCATCCGCTGACAGATTCACATCGACCGAGTCGATCTTGGCCATCCACGCCTTGCCCGAAGCTGTCACCACCGCACCGAGCCGATTGGAGGCGGTTTCGTCAGGGCCGAAGAGGCGAAAGTTGGCGCTGCCGGCGTTCCTGCGCATCACTTCGGCGAGGAAACCACCGAGCACACGGGTAGCCTCGCCCATCGCGCCGCCAGGCGCCGCCACCGGGACCGCGAATTCGCGGAAGTCTGGCATCACGAGTGGGGCCAGCAACGTGCCACCGTTGGCATGAGGGTTGGCGCCCATGCGCCGCTTCCCGGCGGGCGCGATGGCTGAAAATTCTTCGCGGAAGCGGCCGTTGGCATCGAACAATTCCTGCGGCTCGTAGCTGCGCATCCAGTCTTCGAGCTGGCGGATGTGCTGCGCGCTGGTGAACTGCGTGATCGGCACCTGGTGTGCCCGCCACGTGCCTTCGACCGGCAAGCCATCGACTTCTTCAGGACCGGTCCACCCCTTGGGCGTCTGCAACACGATCATCGGCCAGCGCGGCAGGGGCGGCGGCGCGGGCGCGTCGGGCGCACGCGCTGCAGCCTGAATCGACTGAATTGCAGCGAGCACGGCATCCAGCGTTTGCGCCAGTTGCTCGTGCACCGTCATGGGGTCGTCGCCGATCACGAAGTGCGGCTCGTGGCCGTAGCCGCGCAGCAGTGCCGTCAGATCCTCGCGGCTGATGCGTGCCAGCACCGTGGGGTTGGCTATCTTGTAGCCATTTAGGTGCAGGATCGGCAGCACCGCGCCATCGCGCGCCGGGTTCAAGAACTTGTTCGAGTGCCAGCTTGCCGCGAGCGCGCCGGTTTCTGCTTCGCCGTCGCCGATGACGCAGGCCACGACCAGCTTGGGGTTGTCGAAGGCTGCGCCGTAGGCATGCGCCAGCGAGTAGCCCAACTCGCCGCCTTCGTGGATCGAGCCCGGCGTTTCCGGTGCCACATGGCTCGGGATGCCGCCGGGCCACGAGAACTGTCGGAACAGCTTGCGCATGCCGTCCCGGTCGCGCGAGATGTCGGAATAGGTCTCGGTGTAGGTGCCTTCCAGATACGTGTTCGCCACCAGCCCCGGGCCGCCGTGACCCGGACCAATCACATTGATCATGTCGAGGTCGTGTTCCCTGATCAGGCGGTTCAGGTGCACGTACAGCAGGTTCAGTCCGGGGGTGGTGCCCCAATGCCCGAGCAGTCGCGGCTTGATATGCGCCAGCGTCAGCGGCACTTCGAGCAGCGGGTTTTCATGCAGGTAGATCTGCCCCACCGAGAGGTAGTTGGCAGCCCGCCACCAGGCGTGCATCTTGCGCAGCAGGTCGGGGCTCAGGGTGGTCATGATCGTTCCTTGGAGTCGAGCGCGGCATCGACGATCTGCTGAGCCTCCGCGAGCAGGCGGCGCAGGTGCGAGTCGTCGCGCAAGCTCTCCGCGTAAATCTTGTAGATATCTTCGGTGCCCGATGGCCGCGCGGCGAACCAGCCATTTTTTGCGCTGACCTTGATACCGCCGATCGGCGCATCGTTGCCAGGCGCCTTGTCGGTCACGCTGGTGATCGGCTCGCCCGCCAGTTCGGTCCGAGTGATCTGCTTGGGCGTCAGCTGCGCCAGGGCCTGCTTGTGCGCCTGGTTTGCCGGAGCATCGATGCGATCCGAAAAAAACGCGCCGAACTCAGTGCACAGCTCGCGGTACAAGACACCCGGGTCGCGCCCGGTGCCGGCTGTGATTTCGGCCGACAGCAGCGCTGCCGCGATGCCGTCCTTGTCCGTGGTCCATACACGGCCATCGCGGCGCAGGAAGGATGCACCCGCGCTCTCTTCACCGCCGAAGCCCAGGCTGGCATCGAGCAAGCCCGCTGCGAACCATTTGAAGCCCGCGGGAGCCTCGAACAAACCGCGCCCGAGGCGCACGGCCACGCGATCGAGCATCGTGCTGCTGACCACTGTCTTGCCGACCGCCGCGGTCGCGCGCCATTGCGGCCGGTGCTGGAACAGATAGTCGATGGCGACGCTGAGGTAGTGGTTCGGCGCCAGCAGGCCGGTGCTGCGGGTGACGATGCCGTGGCGGTCGTGATCGGTATCGCAGGCGAAGGCGATGTCATAGCGGTCTTTCAGCCCGATCAGCCGTTGCATCGCGTAGCGCGACGACGGGTCCATGCGAATCTTGCCGTCCCAGTCTGCCGTCATGAAGGCAAATCGCGGATCGACTTCTGAGTTGACGACTGTCAAGTCGAGGTGATAGCGCTCGGCAATCCGTGCCCAGTAGTGCACGCCAGCTCCGCCGAGCGGATCGACCCCCAGGTGCAAGCCGGCGCTGCGGATCAACCCGAAGTCGATCACGTTGTCGAGGTCGGCGACATACGCGCCAAGGTAGTCGTGCTCATGTGTCGTGGCGGCTTTTCGCGCTTTGATCAGCGCCACGCACTTGACCTCCTCGAGGCCGCCTTCCAGCAATGCGTTGGCGCGCTGCTGCACCCTGCCGGTGATGTCGGCGTCGGCCGGGCCGCCATGCGGTGGGTTGTATTTGAAGCCGCCGCTGTCGGGTGGGTTGTGCGACGGCGTGATGACGATGCCGTCGGCCAGACCGCTGGTTCGGCCCCGGTTGTAGACCAGGATTGCATGCGACACCGCGGGCGTGGGCGTGAACTCGCCGCCACGCGCGACCATGGTCTGCACGCCATGGGCGGCCAGCACCTGCAACGCGTCTTCGAACGCCGGCAGCGACAGTGCATGCGTATCCATACCGATGAACAGCGGGCCATCGATGCCTTTGGCCTTGCGATGCTCGCACAAGGCCTGCGTGATCGCCAGGACATGCCAAGAGTTGAAGCTGCGGTCGAATGAGCTGCCGCGATGACCCGAGGTGCCAAATGCCACGCGCTGCGATGGGACGGCGGGGTCGGGTTGCAGGTCGGCGTACGCGGCCAGCAGGCGCGCCACGTCGACCAGGTTAGCTGTCGGCAGCGGCTTGCCGGCAAGCGGGTTGACGAGTTGGCTCATGGAGCGGCGATCGAAGCTGCACGAGGAGTCTTTGAAGCATCCGATTTCTCGGCGATCCGCTGCAGCAGCTGCTGCCACGATTTGACGAAAGACTGCGCGCCGTCGTGCTGGCGCTTTGCGGCCATTGCCTCGATATCCACGCCCGCGCGGCTGATCAGCGACAGCACTGCTGGGGCGCCACCGCCATCGGCCGGCACTACGGCTTGCAGCCGGCCGTGGTCGTCGAGCAGGGTACGGGTGATATTGTCCAGCCACAGGCTCTGGCCGAAATCGTGCAGCGGCCGAGTTGGTTTCATGTGGGCGCCAATCGGGCTCGGGTCGAGTCTGTAGCTGCCGAGTGATCGACTCCCGAGCCTGTGCTGCGCACCAGCAGTACCGGGACCGTGGCCGTGCGAACGATCTGTTCGGCATCGCTGCCGAGCAGCATGCGTCCGACGCCGCGCCGACCGTGGGTGCCGAGGACAATCACGTCGGCGCCCCATTCCTGCACCTGCTCTGCCACGCGGTCGCACAGTCGGCCGCTGAGGCTGTCGAACAGCGTAGCTTCGACGGGGATGCCCGCTGCATCGACCGCGAAGCGCGCCTGCTCGAGCACGGCTTGGCCAGCCTCCTTCAGTATTGTGAAGACGTCTCCAGACATGGCCGCATAGCCCTCGGCACTCATGACGTAGGGCATCTCGTCCACCACATGCAGCACCCGCACCCGGGCGCCAGTGAGCTTGGCCAACTTGATTGCTTCAGCAAGCCCGGCGTTCGACGTCGGGCTGCCGTCGACAGGAACCAGAATTCGTTGGTACATGTTGGGTCTCCTTGGGGAAAACGCGCCGGTCGTGTCGTCATCACCGCACCGGCGGGCTGGGTGGGCAGGCAGATATCGGGCGGGTCAATACAGAATGCGGCAGCGGATTGTTTCGGGCACCGTGCACAACTCGGCCAGTGCCGGCTGCGTCGCCGCGTGGTCAACGTCGATCACCACATAGCCGACATCCTCGTTGGTGCTCAGGTATTGCGCGGCGATGTTGATGCCTGCCGCCGACAGCTTCTCGTTGACGTGTGCCAGCACGCCGGGCACGTTCTTGTGGATATGCAGCAGTCGGCTGCGCCCGGTGTGCTCGGGCAGCGCGACTTCGGGGAAGTTCACCGCCGACGTGGTTGAGCCGTTGTTGCCATACCGGATCAGCTTGGCTGCGACTTCCCTGCCGATGTTCACCTGCGCCTCTGAGGTCGAGCCACCGATGTGCGGCGTCAGGATGACGTTGTCAAAGCGTGTCAGTGGCGAGACGAAGGCCGGATCGTTGCCTTGCGGTTCGAGAGGGAAGACATCGATCGCAGCACCGTGCAGGTGGCGGCTCTCCAGTGCGGCAGCGAGGGCATC
>JAYVOV010000058.1:0-10046 GCA_043757735.1 Burkholderiaceae bacterium | reverse complement strand
GGTCGCCGATGCCTCGGCGCGCTACGGCGCGCAATGCATTGTCGTTGCCATCGACGCCAAGGCGGTGGCGCAGGATCGCTGGGAGGTCTTCACCCATGGCGGGCGCAAGGCCACCGGGCTCGACGCCATCGACTGGGCCCGCGAGGTCGAGCGCCTGGGCGCCGGCGAGATTCTCCTGACCAGCATGGATCGCGACGGTACCCGCCAGGGATTCGACCTGGCGCTGACCCGGGCGGTTTCCGATGCCGTCTCCATTCCGGTCATCGCTTCCGGCGGAGTGGGTTCCCTGCAGCATCTGGCCGATGGCGTCACGCACGGTCGGGCCGACGCGGTGCTGGCCGCCAGCATCTTTCACTTTTGCGAGCACACCGTGCGCGAAGCCAAGCAGTTCATGGCGGCGCAGGGGATTGCGGTCCGGCTCGACTGAACCGCCCCTGAACGCGCCCTGCAACCGATGAACTCTTCCCACCAGACGCCGGGCGCGACCCGCGGTGCCGCGAACCAGACCCCGCCCGATGCAAGCCCCGGCGCGGCCGGGCTGTTGCGCGGCGACTGGCTCGAGTCGATCAAATGGGATCGCGACGGACTGGTGCCTGCGATCGCCCAAGATGTTCACAGCCAGCGGATCCTCATGTTCGCCTGGATGAACCGCGAGGCGCTCCAGGAAACCGCTGTCACCGGGCGCGCGGTGTATTTCTCGCGTTCGCGGGCACGCCTGTGGCGCAAGGGCGAAGAGTCGGGGCATGTGCAGCGGGTGCGTGAATTGCGCCTCGATTGCGATGCCGATGTGGTTCTGCTCAAAGTCGAACAAGATGGCGGCATTGCCTGCCATACCGGTCGCGAGTCGTGCTTTTTCCGGCGCCTGCAAGATGGCCGCTGGGAAGTGACCGACCCGGTCATCAAGGATCCCGAGGACATCTACAAATGAACACTGGCGATGTGCTTGCGCGCCTGGCCGATGTGATCGAGTCGCGGCGCGGTGCCAGTCCCGACCAGTCCTATGTCGCGCGTCTGCTGGCGAAGGGAACAGACGCCATCCTCAAGAAGATCGGCGAGGAAGCCACCGAGACCGTCATGGCCGCGAAGGACGCCGATCCCGCCAAGATCGTCTATGAAACCGCCGATCTCTGGTTCCACAGCCTGGTGATGCTTGCCCACTTCGGGTTGCGGCCCGAAGACGTCATCGCCGAACTCGCCCGCCGCGAAGGCCTCTCCGGCCTGCAGGAAAAAGCCGCGCGCGGGCTGACCACACCGCCGTCAGCCTGACCCATGAACGCCCTCTCAGCGCACAAACCAGATTGCCTGTTCTGCAGGATCGCCCGGGGCGAAATTCCATCGCGCAAGATCTACGAGGACGACGAAATCCTGGCTTTCCACGATATCAATCCCAGTGCGCCAGTGCACTTTCTGATCATTCCCAAGATTCATCTCGACAACCTGTATGACGCCAACATGCGATATCAGCAGTTGCTCGGCCGCCTGCTGGGCATGGCCGGTCAACTCGCTGGCGAGCAGGGCGCGACAGACGGCTTTCGGGTGGTGGTCAATAACGGCCGGGTCGGCCGGCAGGAGGTGTATCATCTTCACCTCCACGTGCTTGGGGGCCCGCAACCGCTTGGTTCGGGCATGAACCGGCAGCAATGAGGCTTTACCCTCGGGGCACACGCGTTTCGCGATCCCCGATCCGCACGTAACAGGAGTCATCCATGGGAAGCTTGAGTATCTGGCACTGGCTTATTGTGCTTGTCATCATCATGCTGGTCTTCGGCACGAAGAAGCTGCGCAATATCGGTTCGGACCTCGGCGGTGCAGTCCGCGGGTTCAAAGAAGGCGTGAAGGAGGGCACCGAAAAGGCTGCCGCTGACAGCGCATCCGCCAAAACCATCGACGTCGACGCGAAGCCCAAGAGCTGAGCGCCCACTTCGGTCAACTTTCGTGCGGTGAGCGGCCTTGCCTGGCTGCTCTTGACGTTTCTGGCGATCTGGTTCACCCGGGCCGCCAAGTCTTGCCCGTGCTTGGGTGCCTTCTTATCAATTCCCGGATCCCGGCCCTTCAGCCCCAATAGCCAACCATGTTCGACATCGGTTTTTCCGAGATGGTGATCATTGCCGTCGTGGCGCTCGTGGTCCTCGGTCCCGAGCGACTGCCACGTGTCGCCCGTCAGGCTGGCCAATGGATGGGCAAGTTGCAGCGCTATGTCAGTGACGTCAAGTCTGATATCAATCGCCAGATGGAACTCGACGAACTGCGCAAACTGCAGAGCGAAGTCACTGCGGCGGCCAAGAGCCTCGAAGGTTCAATGCAGTCGGTGGTGTCCGATGCGCAGTCCAGTCTCGAGGGACTGTCCGGTCCGGCTGGCAGCACCGCAGATGAGCCGCGCACCAATTGGGACAAGATCTACGCAACCCGCCGCGCCCGCGATCGCATCAAAGACCGGCGCACTGAACGCGCACGGCAGCTCGGGCTCAAAGTGCCCAAGCCCCGGCGCTGACCGGCCGATCCCTTGCGCCTGCCTCGTCTACCTCGCTTTCGGCCAGACACCCCCGACTCCTCGAGTCAGGAAGAAAGCTTCGTTTCTCATCTGGTCGAACTGCGCGACCGGCTGATCAAGTCGCTGCTGGTCGTGCTGGTCCTGTTCGGCGTCTGCTTCTATTTCAGCGGTGAGATCATGAGAGTGCTGTCACTGCCGCTGTATCAGTCGCTGCCACCGGGCACCAGACCCATCTTCACCGACCAGGCAGGCGCGTTTTTCACCTTGACCAAGGTGGCTTTCCTCACGGCCCTGCTGCTGGCGCTTCCGTGGGTGCTCTATCAGGCCTGGGCGTTCGTGGCCCCCGGTTTATACGAGCACGAAAAGAAGTTCGCGGTGCCGCTGATCGTCTCCAGCGTCTTTTTCCTCGTGGTTGGAATCAGCTTCGCCTATTTTTTCGTACTGCCGGCGGCCTACAAGTTCTTCTACGCCTTTGCATCGTCCACCGGGGCCGATGTGATGCAGGACCTGCAGAAGTACTGGGACTTCACCCTCGCCATCTTTTTCGGGTTCGGCCTGACCTTCGAGGTGCCGGTCGTCGAGATGCTGCTGGTCAAGCTGGGCATGGTCACCACTCAGCAATTGCGCGAAGCCCGACGTTATGTGGTGGTGGGCGCTTTTGTCGTTGCCGCCGTGCTCACGCCGCCCGATGTCCTGTCGCAGTTCATGCTGGCCATTCCGCTGTGTCTGCTCTATGAGCTCGGCATCTTCATGGCCGGTTTCGTCAAGGCGCGCAGCCGTGCTCCCGAAGGCGCCGAAGAGGGCGATGGGGCAGACGCCCCGAGCAGCGGGTCCAGCACGCCAGGGTCCAGCACGCCAGGGTCCGGGACCTGAAGCGCGCTGGGCGCATTTACCCGGCCCGCTCACCCGGTTTGGGTCGTTTGCCGACCGTCACCGACAGGTCGATCTCCTTGCCATCGCGGACGAACCTGAAGCTCGCGACCGCGCCCGGTTTGATCTGAGCGATGGTATTGAGCATGGTGGCGGTGTTGGTCACTGGCTTGCCTTCGACCGATACAAGAATGTCACCTACTTTTACCCCCGACTTGTCGGCGGGGCCGCTGCGCATCACGCCGGCAATGATGATGCCCTCTTTGCGCGGCAGTTTGAAGGCTTCGGCGAGTTCGGGTGTCACATCTTGCGGTTCGACGCCGATGTAGCCGCGGGTAACGCTGCCGCTGGCCACGATCTGCTCCATCACCATACTGACCGTTGAGGTCGGAATCGCGAAGCCGATGCCCAGCGAGCCGCCGCTGCGCGAATAGATGGCTGTATTGATACCCAGCAGACGGCCCTCGATGTCGACCAGTGCGCCGCCTGAATTGCCGGGATTGATCGCGGCGTCGGTCTGAATGAAGTTCTCGAAGGTATTGATGCCGAGTTGATTGCGGCCCAGCGCGCTGACGATGCCCATGGTCACTGTTTGTCCGACCCCGAAGGGGTTGCCCACCGCCAGGACCACGTCGCCCACTCGTGCGGTTTCGGCGTTGCCGAAAACAATGGCGGGCAGCCCGGAGAGAGCGACCCGCAAGACGGCCAAGTCGGTTTCAGGATCGCTGCCGACCACTTTTGCCTTGGCCCTTCGGCCGTCCGAGAACAGCACCTCGATATCGTCCGCGGACTCGACCACATGATGGTTGGTGAGCACCAGGCCGTCGGGCGAGACGATCACCCCGGAGCCCAGGCTCGACGTCTGCTGCCGCTGTGAAAACTGCTCGCCGAAGAAACGCCGGAACAAAGGATCGTTGAGCAGCGGGTTGTCGCGGGGAGTCTTCACTTCTTTGGTGGTGAAGATGTTGACCACCGAGGCGGTAGCCCGCTGCGCGGCGTTGCTGTACGAAAGAATCGGGCCGTCGCGCCGGGGCTCGGCGGTTTGCGTCGCTGACGCGCCAGGCCTGATTTCGCCGCCGGCGGGAGTCTCGATCACCTGGCCTCGCGACAGGGGCGACGGCAGCCATTGCGGCTGGAACGTCGCAACGACGAACGTGGCGGCCAGCAGAACGGTGACCGCCTGGGCAAACGTCAGCCAAAGGTTTCGAAGCATGGGAAAGCCGGCAAAAAGGGGAGAGGGCAGGGCGGGTCTGTGATGTCGGCCCAGGGCGCGCCAAGAGACCGCGTACAGGAGCATCTGGCCCGATACCTGGAAGCGGGCCGATTCAGGGATTATTGCCCAAACGGCCTGCAGGTGGAAGGCGGGCCGCGAGTGGCGCGGATGCGCGGCTGGAAGTATCTCAGGCGCGCTTTTTCAGAAGATCGCGGATCTCGGCCAGCAGCAGTTCTGAGGCTGGCGGAGCGGCCGGCGGCGTGGCCGGTTCTGCCTTCTTCCAGCGGTTCATCAACTTCACGAGCATGAAGATGATGAAGGCCAGGATGATGAAGTTGATCAGGATGGTGATGAAGCTGCCATACGCGAACACCGGCACGCTGGCCTTCTTGAGTGCATCGAGTGTCATTGCCGTGCCGGCCGGAACTTGACCCAGCGGAACCAGCAGGCTCGAGAAATCCAGTTTGCCGCCCATCAGGGCTGCGATCACCGGCATGATCAGGTCGCCGACGAGGGAGTCGACGATCTTGCCGAATGCCGCGCCAATGATGACCCCGATAGCGAGGTCCATCACATTGCCCTTCATGGCGAAGGCCTTGAACTCGTTCATCATCGACATGCATTCCTCCGACAGGTTCTCGTTTCGAGTCGAACCGTGGTCAGGATACGGCAGTGGCGCTGTTTTGCCGCGCCGCGTTATCCATTTCGCATGGGTAACAGTCGTTGGCCATCAATCTGAGGGTCCGCGCGGCGGCCCGTGGCCATCGTTCGGGAGGCCACAAACTGGCGACTCTGCGCTTTCGGGTTTCTCTTGCGCAGCGCAATACGCTAAAATCTGAAGTTGTCTGTGTTGCGCCGGTTATAAGGCCGGCGGCGCACCTTGTTCGGTTGGCCGGCCAGATCGCCGCAGTCGAGCCCGTCTTGTATTCATTCCAGAGCGATCAGCTGTCAGGAAACCCGTCATGAGCGATGCCACCCTGCTTCCAGACGACCCCTCGCGCCGCGCCGCGCTTGTCACCACCTGTGCGGTGGGGGCGGCGGGCGGTGCTGCGGTGGCCTGGCCCTTTCTGAAAAGTCTGAGGCCCTCAGAACGCGCGCTCGCGGCCGGTGCGCCGGTTGAAATCGATATCGGCAGCTTGTCCCCGGGCGAGATGAAAACCGTCGAATGGCGCGGCAAGCCCGTGTGGGTGGTCCGCCGCACTCCCGGGATGCTCGATTCGCTCAAGAAGTCGGAAACGCATCTGGCCGATCCCGCCTCTGATCGCAAGGCGTACCCCACACCCGAGTACGCCAAGAACACGCATCGTTCGATCAAACCCGAATATCTGGTGGTGGTTGGCATCTGTTCCCATCTCGGCTGCTCGCCGAGCGAGAAATTCACCCCGGGTGCGCAGCCGTCGCTGCCCGATGACTGGGCCGGAGGGTTCCTCTGTCCCTGCCATGGCTCCACCTTCGATCTGGCCGGCCGCGTGTTCAAGAACAAGCCCGCACCTGACAACCTCGAAGTGCCCCCGCACACCTACCTCAGTGATTCCCGGATCCTGATCGGCGAAGACAAAAAGGCCTGAGCGAAGGACGCACACCATGGCAGCCGAGAAACAATTGCCCGCAAACGCACCGGCCCTCGACAAGGCGCTCGCCTGGGTCGACGCTCGGTTCCCCCTCACCGCGACCTGGAAAGCGCATCTTTCCGAGTACTACGCGCCCAAGAACTTCAACTTCTGGTATTTCTTCGGCTCGCTCGCCATGCTGGTTCTGGTCATCCAGATCCTCACCGGCATCTTCCTGACAATGCACTACAAGCCAGACGCGTCACTGAATTCGTCGGGCGTGCCGGTCGCATTCGCCAGCGTCGAATACATCATGCGCGACGTGCCCTACGGCTGGCTCGTGCGGTACATGCATTCCACGGGTGCTTCGGCGTTTTTCGTGGTCGTGTACCTGCACATGTTCCGCGGCCTCATGTATGGCTCGTATCGCAAACCGCGCGAGCTGCTCTGGTTGTTCGGCTGCGCAATCTTCCTGTGCCTGATGGCGGAAGCCTTCATGGGCTATCTGCTGCCCTGGGGGCAGATGTCCTACTGGGGCGCCCAGGTCATCGTCAATCTGTTTTCGGCCATTCCGTTCATCGGGCCCGATCTTTCCATCTGGATTCGCGGCGACTACGTGGTTGGCGACGCCACCCTGAACCGCTTCTTCGCGTTCCACGTCGTGGCGGTGCCGCTGGTGCTGCTGGGTCTGGTGGCCGCGCACATCGTGGCGTTGCACGAAGTAGGCTCCAACAATCCGGACGGGGTCGAGATCAAAGCGAAGAAAGATGCGTCGGGCAAGCCGCTCGACGGCATTCCCTTCCATCCCTATTACACGGTGCACGACCTGCTGGGTGTTTCGGTGTTCCTGATCCTGTTTTCTGCCGTGGTGTTCTTCACACCGGAACTGGGCGGGTACTTCCTGGAATTCAACAACTTCATCCCGGCCAATCCGCTGCAGACCCCGGCGCACATTGCACCGGTCTGGTACTTCACGCCGTATTACTCGGTTCTGCGCGCCATCACAGATACCTTCCTGATGTACTGGATGACCCCCTTCCTGATCCTGTATGCGCTGCTGGCGATGGTCAGTGCGCGCAGTGCCCTGGCCAAGCTCGCCGCACCGGCCATCTGCGGCGCGCTGATCATCGGCTTCTTCATCATCGACGCCAAGTTCTGGGGCGTGGTGGCGATGGGCGCCTCAGTCATGATCTTCTTTGCGATGCCGTGGCTCGACAACAGCCCGGTCAGATCGATCCGCTACCGTCCGGGCTGGCACAAGACTGTGTATGGCGTGTTCGTGGTGGTGTTCCTGGTGCTTGGCTACTTCGGCGTTCTTGCGCCCTCGGCAGCCGGTCAGATCTTCTCCATGGTCGGCACGCTGCTGTATTTCGGGTTCTTCCTGCTGATGCCCTGGTGGAGTGCGATGGGCGAATTCAAGCCGGTGCCCGATCGGGTCACCTTCGAGGCGCACTGAGGCGGAAACCAGAGACCATGAAGATCATCCGCACGTTTCTCGCCGCCTGGCCGCTTGCGCTTGGCTTGTCGCTGGCCCAGGCCAGTCAAGGCGGCTTTCCGCTCGATCATTTTCCGGTCGAGAAGCTCACCGACGTGGCCGCACTGCAAAACGGTGCCAAGCTGTTCGTCAACTATTGCCTTAACTGCCACAGCGCATCGTCGATGCGCTACAACCGGCTGCAAGATATCGGTCTGACCGAAGATCAGATCCGCAAGAATCTGCTGTTCGCTGCCGAAAAAGTCGGCGAGCAGATGAAGGTTGCGATCGCACCGATCGATGCCAAAGAATGGTTCGGTGCCTTGCCGCCAGATCTGTCGGTGATCACCCGGGCGCGTGCTTCGGGTGCCGGCAGCGGCTCAGACTGGCTCTATACCTACCTTCGTGCCTATTATCGCGATACCACTCGGGCCACCGGCTGGAACAACGCGCTGTTTGAAAACGTCGGCATGCCGCACGTTTTCTGGCAGCAGCAAGGCTCGCGCGGCGTCAAGATCGAAGAGATCAAGCCGGTCAAAGACGAAAAAACGGCTTCAGTGGTCGGCTTTCAAAAGGTGACCATCGAGTTCGACAATGCCGGCCAGCGCAGCGAAAAAGCTGAAAAGCTCGAAGGCAGGAATCATCACGAAAAACGTGAGTTCGCGCTGGGCAAGGCCGAAGGCGGCGCGCTGTCGCAGTCGCAGTACGACGAATCCGTCGCCGATCTGGTTGCCTACGTCACCTACATGTCAGACCCGTCAGCACGCTCGCGCACTCAGCTTGGCGTGTGGGTCCTGCTGTTTCTTTCCATCTTCACGGTACTGGCCTGGTGGCTGAACCGGGAATACTGGAAGGACATCAAGTAACTCTGCGTTGCCTATGCTCGGGGTGAGCCGATTGACGGCTCACCCTGATTTTTTTGAAGAACGTCAATTTTTACCCTGGGAGCCGCTCGCCATGATGGTTCTGTATTCGGGCACTACCTGTCCGTTCAGCCAGCGCTGCCGCTTCGTGCTGTTCGAAAAAGGAATGGACTTCGAGATCCGCGACGTGGATCTTTTCGCCAAGCCGGAAGACATCGCGCTGATGAACCCGTACAACGAGGTGCCCATCCTCGTCGAACGCGACCTCATCCTGTACGAATCGCACATCATCAACGAGTACATCGACGAACGCTTCCCGCACCCGCAATTGATGCCTGGTGACCCAGTGGACCGCGCCCGTGTGCGCCTGTTTTTGCTGAACTTTGAAAAAGAGCTGTTTGTGCATGTCAGCACGCTGGAGTCGCGCGCTTCAAAAGGCAACGACAAGGCACTTGAAAAAGCCCGCTCACACATCAAGGACCGCCTGACGCAGCTGGCACCCATATTTTTGAAAAACAAGTTCATGCTGGGCGACAACTTCTCAATGCTGGACGTGGCCATTGCTCCGTTGCTCTGGCGCCTGGACTATTACGGTATTGACCTGTCGAAAAATGCTGCGCCGTTGCTCAAATATGCAGAGCGCATTTTTTCGCGTCCAGCCTACATTGAAGCGTTGACACCTTCAGAGAAAGTGATGAGAAAGTAACTTCTCGGAGCGCTGAAATCCATGAACGCCCTTGACACTACTTCCACTCGTCCGTACCTGATACGTGCGCTCTATGAGTGGTGTACCGACAATGGTTTGACACCTTATGTTGCCGTGTCGGTGGACGACTCGGTGCAGGTGCCGCGTGAATACGTCAAGAACAATGAAATCGTATTGAATATCAGCTTTGATGCGACCTCGTCGCTCAAGCTGGGTAATGACTTCATTGAGTTCAAGGCCCGTTTTGCTGGCAGCTCACGCGATATTATGGTGCCTATGGAGCGAGTCATTGCGATTTATGCTCGCGAAAACGGTCAAGGTATGGCTTTTCCGATGGGGTCTACCCCCCAGACAGAGGCTACGCCTTCCAGTGCATCAGGCCCCCTTGTTGTGGTCAATGCACCGCAGGGCGCAACCGACAGCAAAGTCGTGCAATTGGTGCCTGCTGATGACGAGGAACCCCCCACGCCGCCTAAACCGCAGGGGCCGCGTCCTTCACTTAAGCGTGTGAAGTAAACGGGTGAAGTAATCGGGTGAAGTAATCGGGTGAAGTAAGCTGGTGAAGTAATCGGGTGAAGTAATCAGACGATATTTGTGAGCCATGCAAATACTTCAAGTAAAATAGATTCTGTGCCGATTTAGCTCAGTTGGTAGAGCAACCGCCTTGTAAGCGGTAGGTCGTCAGTTCGATTCCGACAATCGGCACCATTCATTCTCAAAAAGTACACCAGCAGGTTAATGCTTTCGGGCTATTAGTATTTTTAGCCGAATTGAGTTAATCTTCACTTCCCTGTTTGCCAGCTTGGCCAGTATCAGGGGAGACAGTTGGCGCAGCTTGGCTGCTGCTGCGTTTCCAGTTACCAGTAAACACCAGGTGTC
>JAYVOV010000057.1:0-2715 GCA_043757735.1 Burkholderiaceae bacterium | reverse complement strand
GTCGAATGTCGGGCGGCACTCTTGAATCGGCAGTGTCAGCAGCCACTCGATGTACGCCAGGATGCGGGCTCTCCTGGCATGAAAGCAGTGCTCGATTGGCTCCGACCGTTTGCACGGTTGCCACGGGCGCTGTGTCGGCCAACGCGGCGACGACTGCGGCACCACCATCACTACCACCACCACCACCACCACAGGCGCACAGCAACAGCAAGTCGATCAGTGAGTTGACCAGGCGAAGCGTCGGTGGACTCCCGTCAGAAGTCGGCTCAAACAAACGAGGCCAGATCAAGGTACCAGCCTAGAGCGGCAATTCAGCCTTAGATCGAAGTACCGCAATGAGTCAATGACTTTGCAGCACCGAGGGGCAAGAATATGAGCGCGGGTGCCGGTGCCTGGTGTTGTACCGGGCGAAGATGGCTCGGAAGTGGGCGTGCGTGTCGCCAGCACCCACGCTATCCTCGCAGACCGACGTCATCCAAGAGCAGGTTCTTATGGCCGACCGCTTCGACCCCGCCGCTTATCCCGATGCTCAGGCATCAGACCCCCGTCGCATGGGCTGGATGCAAGGCTCGCCGCCGCCGCGCGACAAGCAGATCCGCTTTGCCGCCGGCGACACCACCACGTTTCCGGCACGACGCTGGGCCTTGTCGCACATGCGCGAGTTCACACCCACAGCCAACGTCTGGCGCGGTGCCGGCGCACCCAGAGTGCTGGCACGAACCGAGGGCGCAGACGAATCCACGTTCGATGCGCTCGCGTTCACCACCAGCGACGGCGAGCCGATCACCTGGGCGCAGTCGCTTGCAGCCACCTACACCGACGGCATCGTGGTCCTGCATCGCGGGCGCGTGGTCTACGAGCGGTACTTCGGCGAGCTCGAGCCGCATCTGCCCCACATGGCCTATTCGGTCACCAAGTCCTTCGTCGGCCTGCTGGCGGGCATGCTGGTGCACGCCGGTGAGCTCGACGCCGGGGCGCTGGTGACGCACTACGTTGCCGAGCTGGCCGACAGTGCGTATGCCGATGCAACCGTGCGTCAGGTGATGGACATGACCATCGGCGTGCGCTATTCCGAGGTCTATACCGACCCGGCCGCCGAGATCTGGGACTATGCACGCGCCGGCGGCCTGAACCCTCGCCCGCGCGACTACAACGGTCCCGACACTTTCTATGAGTTCCTGGTGGGCGTGCGCAAAGAAGGCGAACATGGTCAGGTGTTTGCCTACAAAACAATCAACACCGAGGTACTGGCCTGGATGCTCAAGCGAGTGACCGGCCTGCGGCTTTCAGCCCACTTGTCGCAGGCGATCTGGTCCAAGCTGGGATGTGAGAACGACGCCTGTTTTGGCATCGATCCGAGCGGGGTCGAAATGGGCGGCGGCGGTCTGTCGACCTGCTTGCGCGACCTGGCACGTTTCGGCGAAATGATGCGCTGCGAGGGACACTACAATGATCAGCCAATCGTCGCGCCGGCGGTCATCGCCGACATCCGCGCTGGCGCGGCCAAAGAACACTTTGCCGCCAGCTCCTATCCCCACCTGAAGGGCTGGTCGTACCGCAACATGTGGTGGGTGTCGCACAACGCGCATGGCGCCTACGAGGCGCGCGGCATCTGCGGCCAGAAACTCTACGTGGACCCGGCGGCCGAAGTCGTGATCGCCCGCTATGCCTCACACCCGATGATGCCCAACGGCCTGATCGATCCGGTCAGTCTGCCAGCGATGCACGCCATGGCCTGCGCGCTGCGCGGCTGACTCTTGTCTGCTGGTGAACGCAACACGATCAGCGCGGGTCGGAACCTTCGTGTGCGCTGCTTCAGGCTGCCGGCCACGACTGCAACCGGCGTCGGGCCGTGTTGAACTCGGCTTCGATGCGGTCCACCATGGCGGCGATGGGCTCCACGGCATGCACCGTCCCCACGCCCTGCCCGGCCGCCCACACATCCATCCAGCGCTTGCTGGCGATGCTCTGGTTGCTGTTGTAGTTGCGCACAGGGGCGCTGGGCAGGTGGTCGGGATCCAGCCCGTTGGCGCGCAATGAGGGTTTCAGCCAGCTGGCCGGCGTACCGGTGAGGCCGGCGCTGACGATGATGTCCTCCACCGTGCTGTCCACCAGCATCTGCTTGTAGGCCGGGGCGGCCAGGCTTTCTTGTGCGGCGATGAAGCGCGTGCCCATGTAGACGCAGTCGGCACCAGCAGCGATGGCGCCGGCCAGGCCCCAGCCGTCGCTGATGCCGCCACCCACCACAATCGGACCGTCAAAAAACTCGCGCACCGCACTGACAAAGGCAAAGGGGTTGAGCTGCCCGGTGTGGCCGCCCGCGCCGCTGCACACGCAGGCCAGCCCGGCCGCGCCGGCCTGCACCGCCTTGCGGGCCAGCGCCAGCGTGGTGACATCGGCAAACACCTGCCCGCCATAGCCGTGCACCACCTCGATGGCCGGCCTGGGGCTGCCCAGTGCGGTGACCACCAGTGGCGGCCGGTACTTGGCCAGCAGAGCCAGATCCTCGGGCAGCCGGGCATTGCTGCTGTGGGTGACCAGGTTGGCGCACCAGGGACCAATGGCCCGGTCAGGATGATCGCGCGGCTCTTCGGCCAGCGCAGCCAGGCCTTCGGTGATCTGGCGCATCCAGTCGTCCAGCACGGCAATGGGTCGGGCATTGGGCGTGGGGAATGCGCCGACGATGCCGGCCTTGCAGGCGGCGATCACCAGTTC
>JAYVOV010000056.1:0-10069 GCA_043757735.1 Burkholderiaceae bacterium | reverse complement strand
GGGGCACCGGCGTATTGGCATACACCACGGATCTGCTGGCCCGCCAGTTCGAGCCAGCCGCCTGACCGTCGAGATCGAAGGACATTCGCGTCATGGCCGCGGCCTGTGCAGCCTGGGTATTGAAGTTCTGATGGGTCGTGATCCCGTTGCTGAAGCTCGACGAGAAGATCTCGCCGAACTGATAGGTATCGCGCAAAAAAAGAGGATCGATCGAATTGATGGTCGCGGTGACCACTTCGGAAATAACCTCGCGCCAATGGCCGAGAAACGTGCCTAGGCTGCCGGTCTGCGCATTCCGATAAAACGGGATGACCAGGATCTGTGGCGCACCCGACTCGACCAGTTGTGAACCGATCGCCGATGTGTATTTGTCCCACAGCCCGCTCCAGGCGTCGAAGCGATCGTAAGTGCCGTCGTGATAATCACCCTGCCAGGGCGAGGGCGTGAAGAACAGGTGGGGATTGCCGCCCAGAATGCCGCCGGCGGCGGTGCGCGGCACCACGACACCGAACCACTTCACCGACGACCCGCTCACACTCACCAGCCGTCGGGTAAGACGCGGCGAGATCGAGCGCGCCGCCAGCGCCGCGCCCCCGTCCAGGCTGACGGTATCGGCCACCACCCAGCGCTGAGCGCTCTCATCGGCCCGCACAACCGTGGCACTCACGCGCCCGGCCGCGGCCAGCTGATCCATCAGGCGCAGGGTGCCACCCCCGGGGTCGACGACACCGTCGATCACCGGGCGCCGGTTCACAGTCTGGAAGGCGGCGATCGCAGCGGCCAGCTGCGCGACCAGAATGGCGCGTACCGTGCTCCAGAGTCCCGGGGCAGCGGCAGTCCCGCCGTTGCCCAGCGCGATCCGATCGAGCAGGCCGCTGACCGTTCGGAGATCGTTCGGCTCGTTGGGCATCATGGTGATGCCTTTGCGGATTCCAACCGCCTTCGAGATAGTTGTCATCGCCCGCCTCTTGACTGACCAGCGCCCCGGACGGGACGTACGGTGAAGCCCACTTTAGGCGCGCCGCCCATGCAGTGGAATAAGACTCAGGTAGGGGATCGACCGGCCAGGCGATACAGCGTCAGCGCCGCTGCCAGACCCACCACGCCGATACTGGCGCCCGCCGGTCAGGCCGCGGTAAGTGCACAGGCGCAGGGTGAGTGCGCGGGGCTTCAGAACTAGCGTCCCTTGAAGTCGGCTTTGCGCTTCTCGTTGAACGCGGCGATCCCTTCGCGTCGGTCTTCTGTGTCGAGCAGACGATAGTAGGCTTCGAGCTCGAACCGATAGCCGGTATGAAGGTCGCTCTGCAAGCCGAAGTGAATCGACTTCTTGGCCTGACGCACCGACAGCGGCGCGCAATCGGCCACCCGCTGCGCGGCCGCGAGGGCCTCCTGCACTACCGTGCCCGGATCGCACAGGCGGTTGACCATGCCCCACTGATGGGCCTCTGCGGCGCTGAATGGCTGTGCCGACAAGATCAGCTCCTTGGCGCGCCGCTCGCCCACCGCGCGCGGCAGGTTCTGGGTGCCCATGCCGCCGGGCATGATGCCGATCCGGCATTCGGTCTGCGCGAATTTTGCTTCGCGATCGGCATAGATGAAGTCGCAGGTGAGCGCGGCCTCCAGACCGCCCGCGTAACAGATGCCGTTGACCGCCGCGATCCACGGCACCGGGCTCTCGATGCGGAGCTCGAAGCTGCGTTCGCCGATCTCATGCTGGATGGTCCAGTCGCGGATGCTCTGCGTATGGCGCACCTTCAGGTCGCCACCGGCCGAGAACGCGCGGCCAGCACCGGTGAGCACCACGCATCTCACCCAGTCGGGGTCATGGTGCAGGCGCGTCAGCAACTCCTGGGTTTCCTGGCCCATCTGCATGTTCATGGCGTTCAGAACATCAGGACGGTTCATTGTCACCAGCAGCACGTGGTCACCCACCCGTTCGGTGAGCAGGGTTTCATAAGCGGGCAGTTCGAACATGGCGTCTCCTGAATATCAGCTGTCAGCTGGCGCCGCCCGGCGCGCGGCGCCAGCGGCAAACAATGATTGAATCTCATTCTCGGCCATTCCAGCCTCCCGCAGAATGACTTCGGTGTGTTCGCCCAGCCTGGGCGCGGGCAGCCAATCGGTGCGCGCGCCGCCTGACAAGGTATTGGCCGGCGCGAGATCGATCAGCCGGCCCTCGCTGGGGTGCTCGACTTCGCGCAGCAGCCCGACTTCGGCCAGATGCGGATCGTCGATGAGCGACTCCAGCGTGTGATAAGGCGAGGCTGGAATGTCGTGGCGCTTGAACACCGCCAGCCAATGTGCGGTGGTCTTGCCCTCGAGGCCTTCGGCGCGTATCTGGTAGTACTCGCGGGTGTGCTGAAAGCGTGCGGCCACGGTCGCGAACCGGGGGTCCGTCTTGAGTTCCGGGCGACCGATCTCGTCGAACAACCCGAACACCTGGGCATTGGTATTGGCCGACAGGTTGATGTAGCCATCGCGTGTCTTGGACGGCGTGTAGAACTCGTTGAGCAGGCGCGGATCGCCCGCCTCGCCGATTGGCGGCAGGTAACTGCGGTTGTACAAATGCTCGGTCAGCACCTGGCTGGCCATGTTCTCGAACATCGGCACCTCGATCGACTGACCCTCGCCGCTGCGTTCGCGGCGAAAAAGCGCCATCGCGATCATCTGCACCGCGATCAGTCCGCAGGTTCGGTCGGCCATCACATAAGGCACATAACGCGGCTTGCCGAAGGCTTTCTCGTGCAGGCCCGCCACCCCTGAAATCCCCTGGATGATCGGGTCGTAGGCAGGATATTCGGCGTAACGCCCGCCCTGCCCGAAACCGAACATGCCACAGTAGATGAGCCGCGGGTTGATCGGCAGCACGTCTTCATAGGCAAGTTTGAGCCGTGCCATCGAAGCGGGCCGGACATTCCAGGCCAGCACATCGGCATCGGCCAGCAGTCGCAGGAACGCGCTGTAGCCCTGCGGATGCTTCAGGTCGAGACAGATCGACCGCTTGTTGCGATTCAAGTGCAGGAACTTCGGCGCCATGCCGACGTTGCGGCCGCGCCCGCCGAGGTAGCGGCCGATGTCGCCCGCCGGGCTTTCGACCTTGATCACCTCAGCGCCATGGTCGGCCAGGATCTGGGTGCAGAGCGGCCCGATCACCACCGAGGTCAGATCGATGACCCGGATACCCGCCAGCATGCCTCCCGCCAAGTCTGTCTCCTCTCGAAACGCCGGCCCCGGCCGGCTGGCCGTGGATCGTGTAGGCTGATTCTTTGAGTACATGCTAGCAGCGCAACAAGGGGAATTCATGAGTGATCTGCCCAAGTCGATCCGCATTAACGAAGAAGGCCCACGCGAGGGTTTCCAGTTCGAAAAAGGGCCGATTCCCACCGCCCGAAAGATCGAACTCATCGACTCGCTGTCGCACACCGGCCTCAAGCAGATTCAGGTCGCCTCGTTCGTGCCGCCGCAAAACGTGCCGGGCTGGGTCGACGCCGACGACGTGGTGGCTGGCTTCACCGTCAACCCGGACGTGCGCTACACCGCGCTCTGGCTCAATGAGAAAGGCCTGCAGCGCGCACTCGGCCATGACGACCGGCTGCAGATCCTGGGCAGCATCGGTTTGTGCTGTTCGGCGGCGTTCCTGGCGCGCAACCAGAAGCGGACCATGGCGCAGAATTTCGAGGGTCAGCGCTCGATCATCAAGATGTACCAGGCCAACGGCCTCAAAGTCACGCGCGGTTCGCTGATGGCGGTTTTTGGCTGTAACTTCGAAGGCGACGTGGCGCCCGCCAAGGTCGTCGACATGGTCGGACAGCTGCTCGATCTCGCTGCTGAAGCCGGCGAAACGCTCGAATTCGTATCGCTGGCCGACACCATGGCCTGGGCCTCACCCTTGTCCATCCGGCGCGTGGTGGGTGCGGTGCGCGATCGGTTCCCCGAACTCGAGCTGAGCCTTCATCTGCACGACACGCGCGGCATGGGCATCGCCAACGCGTACTCCGGCCTGCAGATGGGTGTCGAGATCTACGACGCCGCAGTGGGCGGGCTGGGCGGCTGTCCGTTCGCTGCACACGCCGGCGCGGCCGGCAACGTCTGCACCGAAGACCTGGTGTTTCTGTGCGACGAACTCGGCATCGAGACCGGCATCGACCTCGAGCGCCTGATGGCGTCGGCCTGTGTGGCCGAAGACGTGGTCGGCCACCCGCTGCCGGGTTCGATCAAATCAGGTGGCAGTCTGCGGGCGCTGCGCGAAAAGCTGCGCGCCGCGCATTGAGCGGCGCGTCACGCATTGAGCGACGCGCCACTCACTGAGCGGCACGTCAAACCTCCAGCCACTCCTTGCGCACCGCCGCGTTCGCATTCAGGGCAGCGGTATCGCCCTCGAAGACGATGCGGCCATGGCCCATCACGTACAGGCGCTTCGAGATGCGCAGCGCGATGGTGAGCTTTTGCTCGATCAGCAGGATCGAAACCCCGCGACGGGCGATCTCGTCGAGCAGCGAAGCCACCTGCTCGACCAGTTTGGGCGCCAGCCCCTCGGTAGGCTCGTCGATGATGACCAGATCGGGGTCGCCCATCAGGGTGCGGCACATCGTGAGCATCTGCTGCTCGCCCCCCGAGAGCACCGCCGCCGGGTTGTGCCGCCGCGCATCCAGGTTGGGGAACAGCCGATAGACATCCTCGAAGTTCCAGCGCCCGAACTTGCCCGAGCGCTTCATGCCGAGCTCCAGGTTCTGCTGCACGGTGAGCGTGGGGAACACCTGCCGGTCTTCGGGCACATAGCCGATGCCGGTGTGGGCAATCTGCTCAGGCCGCAGGCCGCAGATCTGGGCACCCTTGAAGCGGACATCGCCGTGCGGCGCCACCAGCCCCATGATCGCCTTGCAGGTAGTTGAGCGGCCAACGCCATTGCGCCCCAGCAGGCTGACGATTTCACCCTCGCCTACCGTGAGATCGACGCCTTGCAGAATGTGACTCTTGCCGTAATACGCATGAAGGTCTCGAACTTCCAGCATCATGCGGCCTCCGTGCCCAGATACGCTTCCTGCACTGCCTTGTTGGAGCGGATTTTTTCCGGCACGTCGCTGGCGATCACCTCGCCGTAGACCACCACCGACACCACATCGGCCAGGCCGAAAACCACGCTCATGTCGTGCTCCACCATCACCAGCGTCTTGCCCTCGCTGACCGAGCGAATCAGGTTCACCGCGTAATCGGTCTCGCTGTGGCTCATGCCGGCGGTGGGTTCGTCGAGCAGGATCACCTCGGCGCCGCCGCCGATGGTGATGCCGATCTCGAGCGAACGCTGCTCGGCGTAAGACAGCAGGCCCGCAGTCAGGTCACGGCGCTGCTGCAGGTTCAGGCGCTCAAGCAAGGCTTCACTGGCCTCGTTCAAGGCCTTCTGGCGACCCAGCAGATGCCAGGACGAATACTTGTAGCCGCGCGACCAGAGCAGGCCGCATCGGATGTTCTCGAACACCGACATGTTGGGAAAGATCGAGGTGATCTGGAAGCTGCGCGACAGTCCGCGCCGGTTGATCTCGTGCGGGGGCAGCTGATCGATGCGCTGCCCGTTGAGGGCGATCGAGCCGGCACTCAAAGGGAAGCGCCCGCTGATCAGATTGAACAGCGTGGTCTTGCCAGCCCCGTTGGGTCCGATGATGGCATGCCGCTGCCCCTTGGGGATCTCGAGATTGACGCCGCGAATGATCTGCGTGGGTCCGAAACTCTTGCGCACATCGGTGAGCGTCAGTGCGGCGCTCATTGCGCACCTCCGGGTTTCTTCGACTGCTCGATCAGGGCGTTCCAGGTTGCGCCGAACTGGCGCGCCGCAAACCGCAGCCACAACCCGCCCAGCAGCAGTGCCGCCCCGCCGACCAGCCACGGCGGCGCGGTGCCGGGGTCGATCGCGAAACTCCCGATCTTGAACTTCTTGCCCTGCGAGGCGCCGATGGTCATGAATGAAGTGAGTTCCACCAGCAGCACGAACCCGAAAACCGCGATCAGCCCCGGAAGCAGGATGCGCGAATAAGGCCCGACCAGGTGGCGCAACTGGCCCGTCCGCGCGATCGGGGTGTGCTGGGCGATGATGCCGACGATACCGCCTGGCGCGTACATCACCATCACGATGAACAGCACGCCCACATAGAGCATCCAGGCATTGCTGAGCAGGCTCACGCCGCTTTGCAGCAGCACCACCAGGATGGCGCCGATCACCGGCCCGAAGAAGCCGCCCACGCCACCAATGTAGCTGGCCAGCAGCGCAGTGGCCGACTTGCCGGCCGCCACTGAATCGAAGGTGACGATCTCATAGAGAACTGCGTACAGCGCACCGGCGATCCCCGCGAAAAAGCCCGAGATCATGAATTGGTAGAAGCGGATGCGCTGCGGATCGTAGCCAACGAATTGCGCACGCTCGAAGTTGTCGCGCTGCGCATTGGCCATCCGGCCGAGCGGCGTTTGAGTGTGCAGGCGCATCAGCAGCACCGCAATGAAGCCCCAGCCGATCACCAGGTAATAAACCTGCCAAGGCGCACTGTAGCTGGCTCCGAACAGGCTGGCATCGATCACCCGATTGGTGGTGATGCCGCTCTCGCCGCCGAAGAACCCCTGGAACATCAGCGCCGCCGCACCGACCAGTTCGCCCAGGCCCATGGTGATCATGGCGAACGCGGTGGCGCGCTGCTTGGTGGCGAGATAACCGAAGACCGCGCCGAAGCCCAGACCGCCCAGGCCGCCCACCAGCGGAATGAGCTCCATTGGAATCCACAGCCCGCCCGCTTTGATCGCGTTCAAGGCATGCGCGGTGCAGTAGCCGCCCAGACCGAACAGGATGGCATGGCCGAAGGACAGCAGGCCCGCCTGCCCCATCTGCATGTTGAACGACAGCGCGAAGATGATCATCAGGCCGATCTCGCTGGCCAGCGTGAGCATGAACCCGGAATGCCGTCCCGTGGACCAGTCG
This sequence comes from Burkholderiaceae bacterium, assembly GCA_043757735.1. Lineage (GTDB taxonomy): Bacteria > Pseudomonadota > Gammaproteobacteria > Burkholderiales > Burkholderiaceae_E > Quisquiliibacterium. The sequence goes on along the minus strand of JAYVOV010000056.1, from coordinate 3,108 downwards.
AAGAAAAGCCACGGCAGGATGATCAGGGCGATGAAGGTGGCGCCCCAATACCAGCGCTTCATGGAAAGTGAGGTCATGTGTCGCGAGTTCCCATCAGACCGCGCGGCCTGAACCAGAGGATGAGCACCAGCAGCGCGTAGGGCAGCAGGGCACCGATGCGCGGCAGCGGCACCGTGAGCAGCTCCGCCAGGGGCGTGGCGCTGGTGACGACGATGCCAAACTGCTTGAGCAGATCTGCCATCGAGTAGTCGAGCACTACTGCGAAAGTCTGGATGAGCCCCATCAGCAGCGACGCGATGAAGCAGCCCGACAACGACCCCAGGCCGCCAAACACCACCACCACGAACACGATCGGCCCCATCGTGAAGGCCATCGACGGGTCGGTGGTCTGGTAGTTGCCGCCGATCACGCCGGCCAGACCCGCCAGCGCAGTGCCGCTGGCAAACACCAGCGTGAACACCTTGGGCACGTCATGGCCGAGCGCGCGGACCATCTCGGGATGCGTGAGCGAGGCCTGGATGATCAGCCCGACCCGGGTGCGCGTGAGCGCGAGCCAGATGGCGCCGAACATCGCCGCCGAGATCACCAGCATGAACGCCCGGTAAGCATGGAACTGCGTGCCATAGACCTTGAAGAGCGCGAAGTCGAGCCCGGTCGGCACCCGATACGGCACCGGCAGCAGACCCCAGGTCATCTGCACGACTTTCTCGATGATCAGCGCCAGCCCGAACGTGAACAGCAGTTCGGCGACGTGGCCATTGCGATGCACGCGCCGCAGCCCGTACATCTCGATCGCCGCGCCGAGCAGGCCGCACAGGATCGGCGCGATCAGCAGCGCCCACCAGAAGCCGACGTAAAGGCTCACCGTGTAGGCGAAATACGCGCCCAGCATGTAGGCGCTGGCATGGGCGAAGTTCAGCACGCCCATCATGCTCAAGATCAGTGTCAGCCCGCTGGCCAGCATGAACAACAGCATGCCGTACACCAGGCCGTTCAACAGCGAGACAAGGAAAACTTCCACGCCGCCGGCTCCCCCGAAATGGTCGAAAAATCGCCCGCCGGCACCCGCCCGAGCGGGCGAATGACCTCAGCAGGCAGGGACTGGCTTATTTTTGGGCGGGCCGCTTCATCTTGCAGGTGGTCGGCTGCATGAGGTCCTTGGCCAGCACGGTGGAGGCGGTCTTCCAGCCCAGGCCGGTACCCTCCGAGTCATACTTGTTGCCTTTGGAGAACACACCCACCAGGTATTCACTGATGAACTGGTGATCGTCTTTGCGCATGACGGTGTCATAACCGAGGAAGTCCTTGCGCTCCATGCCCTCCAGCGCAAACGCGATCTTGGTGGCATCGACCGCGCCGGCCTTGATGACCGCCGCCTGCAGGTACTCGAAGATGGTCCGAAAGCCCGCCGCGGAAAAGTCGAACTTGTGCTTGTCGCGAAAGCCCTTGCTGAACGCCTCGGCCTCTTTGTTGCCGATCTCCACCGCGTGGTTCTCACTGAAGGCCATCACCGCAAACACCTTGCCGTCGCCGGCCGGACCGATTGCCGTGGGACCGCCGGCCAGATGCGCGTACATGGTGTAGTAGTTCAGCGGTGCGCCAGACTCGAGACCTGCCTTGACCAGCAGGTTCATGTCGGGCCCCCAGTTGCCGGTCAGCAGCGCTTGCGCGCCCGCCGCCTTGATCTTGGTGATGTAGGGCGAAAAATCTTTGATCTTGCCCAGCGGGATCAGTTCATCGCCGACAATTTGAAGATCGGGGCGCAGTTTCGTGGCGAAAGCGCGAATGTCGCGCTGCACCGACTGCCCGAACAGATAGTCCTGATTGAGCAGGTAGACCTTGGTGATGCTCTTGGGCAGCGCCCGGATCATGGTCTCGGCCTTCTGCGCGACGTTGATATCGAAGCGGAAGTGCCAGAAGCTGCATTTTTCGTTGGTGAGCTCGGTCGCCACCGCACCGCAGTTGATGTAGACGATGCGGCTCTCGGGATTGCGCTCATTGTGTTTTTCGACGCCTTCCATCAGTGCGGCGGCGATGTTCGAGCCGCTGCATTGCATGATGAACGGCATGTTCTGGTCGGTGGCGCTCTTGAGTGCCAGCAGGGCATCGTTGGGCTGCGACTTGTTGTCGAAGGGAACGAGTTCGAATTTCCTGCCCAGCGCGCCGCCTCGCGCATTGATGAAGTCGATGATGTACTGCATCTGCTTCAGATTGGCATCACCCACCTGCGCAAACGGACCCGACAGGGGGTCGGTGTAAGCGATCTTGATCGTGGCCTGGGCCTGGGCGGACGTCGAAACGCCAGCAGAAAAAATTCCAACTGCAGCCATGGCCGCGAACAACATTTTCTTCACATCGCCTCCTCGTTATCTGTCTTTGAGTGCTGTCCGACCGCGCAACTCATCTCGCCTCGCGGTCACGTCGAATCAGCACTTGAAAAGCCACAATAGCGTTGCAGTCGTTGCAGCGCAACGCTGCGTCGCAGCATCCGACCCCTGGTGCCCACACTTGCGCGCCAGCGCGAACGAAGCGTCTTCGTGGCCAGGCACGAGAATGCGGCGGTTTTGCAACGGGTAACGCAAGGTCCACGCGTGGGTGTCGGGATCGGCGTCACCGGCACGGTCCAGGAAATAGGACTGTTCGCCACCACCATCCTCACGCCCGACAATGTCAAGACGGTGGTGGGCAACATCAAGATCTTCTCGGACACCCTCCACAACTACTCGACCAACCCGGTGCGCCGGGTGGAGCGCACCGCGCAACTGGCCAATGGCGTCGATCCGTTTGGCGCAATGACCCTGCTGCGCGAAGCGGTGGCAACGATTCCAAACGTGGCGCAGACCCCGGCGCCCGAGATCAGCCTGCTCGACTTCCAGCCGCAAGGCCCGGTGATCGCGGTCCGGCCCGCCACGCACAACGACCACTACTGGCAGGTCTACTTCGACACCAATGAGGCGATCGCGCCCGTGGCTGGCGCCAATGGCTCAGGCCGGCGATTTTTCCCCGGGCGGTTCGATCACCAGGTTCAGGCTCGCATCGCACCAGGCCCGTGCACCGCTCGGCACCAGCACCGTCGATTCACGCTCCTCCAGCAAGGCGGGGCCGGTC
>JAYVOV010000055.1:0-2725 GCA_043757735.1 Burkholderiaceae bacterium | reverse complement strand
GGTGTTCGCGATCAGCGCGGTGTCGGTACCGATGCTGGTCGATCGCGATGTGAGCCTGCGCTGCGCGGTGCTGACCAGCGTGCGTGCGGTGGGCAGCAACCCAGAGGCCATGCTGCTGTGGGCGGCGATCGTGATGGTGACGGTGATGTGCGCGCTGGCGCTGCTCCTGCCGATGCTGGTGATGGTGCCGGTGCTGGGGCATGCCACCTGGCATGCGTACCGTGATCTGGTCGACGCTGGCGATCTGCCGGCGCGGCCTTAGAGGGCAGGGATGTTTGGATTCACGGAAGCGCAGGTATCGGAGTTCGGCGTCACGTTCGGGCTGACGGCGTTCATCGGGTACATGCTGTTCATCATCTATGACCTGGCAAGGAAGTCGAAGGCGGGGAAGCTGGGGACGTTCGTACTGTTTTTCGTGCTGGCGTTCGGGATGCTGGGGTTTATCGCCAAGGCGATCATTCAGAAGGTGCTGGGGTTGTAGGGGGCGGGCATGCTTGAGGTTTGACGCTTGCGGCCGGGTGGGGCGGCTGGGTTCGATATACTCGGCGCCCGGGGGCCGTTAGCTCAGCTGGTTAGAGCAGAGGACTCATAATCCTTTGGTCGTTGGTTCAAGTCCAACACGGCCTACCAATAGTAGAGAGCGCTTTCATTAAAGTGCCCACTAACTAACAGGGGTACAAGCGTTCGCCGGTTGAAGCGCCTGGCTTGATCGAGGCGCAGCGCCCCCATTTGTTGTCGGTGAGGTCCTTCGACATCTGAATCGTGGGTAACTTGCCCGGCATGAGCAGCCAGCCGTGGTCGGTCACCACCCTAACGCTGTTCCAACCTGCAGCCAACAAGGCGGCGATGCGTTCCGCAATTTCTGCGAGAATTGGGTCAAGGTGCTTGGCCAGCTTCCAGCCGTGCACATGTCCCTCGCTGTCGATGTCGCCGAATTCGCACCACGCGTTGCCCTGGCCGTCACCGTTATCTGTGCGGTCCAGAACCTTCCAGTGGTTGTCGTTCAACAGCTTGTTCAAGTGGTAGCCGCCCTTGAGCGACTGGCCCGTGGCGGCGACGCACGGCTCGAAGTCATCGCAGTCATCGGTGCCGCTGATCTTGGTCCGCACAGGTGAGGCGGCCGCCTTTCCGGTTGCGGTCACGCTGGGCAGCGCCGTCCAGGCCATGGCTTCTGCGACCTGGCAGCCGCGTGCCTCCAGCGTGGCAGAGAGCTCGGCGAACTGCATCAAAGCGCAGGCCATCTACAAACAGCACGCACTCGCCCTTCGCGGCGGCGAAGGCCTTGGCGCTGGCGATCGTTCCACCGGGGTAGTTCGACCCGTCCACAAGCTTCTGCAGGTAGCGGGCAGACTCCTCCAGCCAGGGCAGATAGATCGTCCGAACGGCGGCCGTCACCGCATCAACGTCGGCCGCCTTGTCAACGCACGCCAGCGCTGACAGCACCGCATCGTCGGCTCGCCAGCCCTGCGTGGCATACCCGGCTTGCAAGTCTGCAACCGAGCCGGCCGCCAACGCTGTCTTAGTCACTTCCGCAACCACTGCCAGGTGCTTGGCGGCCAGCGCCAGCGGCGACTCGCCCAACTCGGCCCACACCAGCTCACGGCGCAGCGCATGGGCCTTCTCCAGCTCCAGCACCCGCTTCCTGGCTTCATGCGCAGGCAGATGATTTAAGGCCAGCAAATCATGCTGGAGCGACTTCTCCTGCTCCTCATTCCATTGCGGCCAACCACTGCGCTTTTCTGCGGGCGGTTCTCGGGTACGTAGTCGCCCAGGACCAGCAGTTCGCCCAGCTCACTCTGCAGGCGCGGAATCACTGCCGCCCACTGGCGGTCTTTGTCGGACCACAAGATGCACGAGGGTGCAACCTGAACCTCGGGGTTGAAGATTGCCGAGTCGCGCAGTGTTTTGACCAGGTGTTCGATCACCCTCATAACAGTCCCTGGCGACTCGCTTTGGCCCAGACAAAAGGGGACTTGCTCTTCAAGTACACCGAAGGCAGGCCGTGCTCCAGATACTCTTGGTACCAGCGAGCGCGCAGCTCTCTGCACTGCGGATCGTCAAGCCCGAGCCGCTCTATGGTTTTCACAACAAGGCGCATGGGCACGGCATGCAAATTCTGGTTCGGGTAAATATGACCAGTCGAAAGTTGCAAACGAAACAGGTCGGCGGCAAGGCAGAACGGGTCCAGCACGTCGCTGAATTCACGTTTTCGACTGTTCATGGTCGAGCACGCCAGGCGGTAGTTTCTCCACTCATAGGCCAGCCCGGCATTGGCCGATTTGGCAATGAAGTGATCAACACTTCCGCTGCCCGTCACACGTTCGAAAAATACGCAAAGGTATGCGCAAACTCCGCCATACGCCTGGTGCAGATCTGACAGGCAGTCACGCCAATAGGGCTTGAGGTCCGCTTGCGGTGGCAAAGGCTGATTCAGTGGCAAGCCCTTGCCATTCAGGTGGGCCAAACCCTTCTTACGTACTGCTAGATCAAAAGCAGGGGGTTCCGGCCGCGCAGCCACAGGGATCACTTGAGCCACCCCTGTTTTTCGCCGACATAGCGCCAACGAATCCAGAATGGATCAGTGTCACCCAGCAGTTTGCGCAAGCTCGCATCCAGGCCGCCTGCTTTCTCGTGATCAATCTCTGTTTCCGACAAAATCAAAGCTGCCTGCTGCAGCACCTTCTCTGCCTCAAGAGAGCGTGCGCTACCCAGATCGAAGGCCTCG
>JAYVOV010000054.1:0-2725 GCA_043757735.1 Burkholderiaceae bacterium | reverse complement strand
GCGTCGGCCAAGGCGCGGGCTTGCACCAGGTCGAGCGGCGTCCAGTCGCTCTCTTTGCTGCGGAGTACTGCGGCCAAAAACGGGTCTTCGTCGATCATGTGCGCTCCTGAAAAAAACGAGGGGGCGTTAAAGAGTTGGCATGCGGGTGGTTTCGAGCCGAACGTCCAGAACACTGACGACCCCCTATCCGGTACGGTTGTCATTGATGCTTGGCGGTGTCCATGACGCACATGACGCACCTTCCCTTATGGACGTCTAATGCGCGTGAACAAAAAAAATAAATGTATTCCCGTATAGACGTCGATAAGTAGAAGTGCGTCATGTGCGTCATGCTCGCTTCGCCTGGCCGTAAACATTGGCGTGAACGGCACCCAGATCGACACCTTCAAACCCTCGCGCAGACAAGGTTCGTGCAGGCGTAAACCGCTGCGCCATGCGTGACGACCATGCGTTCATCGCCTGCGGTCGTTCACCCGCTGCAATCTTCCAGTCGCTGAAACTTTTGTAGAGCACCGCTGATGTGGCCTTCAACATCGGACCCGTCCGGCAGCAGTCATCGACCCACAGCGCGATGTCGTCGTGGGCGCTCAGGTACTCGGCGGATGCATCGCGCACCGTGGCGGGAATCAGCAGCCCATCGCGGGCCCACTTGCGCGCGCCCTCGATCATCCAGGCGAGGATGCCGGGGCGTTCTCGGGCCAGCTTCTCAGGCAGCACGGGGTCACAACGGTGCCCCGTGAATTTCTCGGTGAATGGCACCAGCACCATGCGCCTGGCGATCGCCGGGTCATCACCCTTCAGTCGAGGCTTGAAGTTGCCGACGACAATGTGCTTTTGCGTCTGCCGGAACTCGAAGAAGTCCTGCCTCATGAATCGGGCCGTCAGTGTGGCGTCACCCGTCAGCGACTTGATCCGACTCTCGGCCCAGTAGGCACCGTCTTCAAGTTCCGAAGATATCGCCAGCCGCTTGCCACGCAGCTGCGCCAACTCGGTCGGGTGCGCGACATGCTGCTGGCGCATCAGTGCCTCAGACGGCAGATTCAAGGCATAGGTGCCCATCACCGCGTGAGTTTCGTCGATCAGAACGGATTTCCCGTTGGCGCCAGTGCCGTAGAAAAACGGCAGCTTCTGTTCGCGCCGATCGCCCGTGAGGCAGTAGCCGAACAGGCGCTGGATAAACTCGACCTTCTCCAGATCGTTGGCGAAGATCTCAGAGACGAACCGCAACCAGTTGGGTGTCGCCATGCTGGCGTCGGGGGCGGCTGCCGTTATCTGCGTGTGGAGCCCAGTGCTCACCACTAAGCGCTTGCCGGTCTCGAGGTCATAGGCGCCACCCGGCGTGTTGAGCACCATCGGGTCGCGGTCCCAGGCGTCGGCCGGCGTGCTGATGCCAGGCTCCGCACGGGCCAACGTCAGCACTGCATTGACCGTCTTTGAGCTCGCGATCGCCCGGCGGGTGCTGGGCTCGATGTTCTTGGCCCGCGAGACATCCGCACACAACAGCTTCGCCTTCGAGTAGCGGAGCAGCCCGTCGTCGCGCACCCAGTGCGTCCCGGCCTTGGACATCCATTCGAGCCCAGGCGACCACCGGAACGTGCTCGTGAATCGCTTGGCGAACAGCGCCGCCAGCCAGATGTCGGACTCCATCGGCGCGAGAGAGACGCGGGCGGGGTGGGGTGCTGGGGGGGCTTCGTCCTCATATCCAGGCTCGGCGCATTCCGGCTCGATCTCGGGTATCGGCGGCGGGGCAAACCCCTTGCCGCGTGCACCCTTGAGCATGCGGTCGAGTTCAGGCCCGACCAGATCGGCCGCACGGTCAGCGCCACGCGCCTGCGCCACGCCGATCGCCAGCGCCTGCATGGCGGCGCGGATCGTCTTGTCGTTCACCCCGGTAGCGACCAGGTGCCCCACCAGGCGCAGCGCGTTGGCGTGGATGTCGTCGCCTTCCAGCAGCAGCTTGAGCCAATCGGCATGCCCAGGCTTGGCCCCTGCGTTTTTGCGCGGCTGCCTCTCGGCCTGCTCGGGTGCCATCGTCTGGTCGACTGCCACCGGAGCGCCGTCGAAGTGCCAGGTCGTCGCGCCGGCGCGCACCGTGTACAGCGCCTGTTCGATCTTGTCGCAAGCCGTGTCGCGCTCGACAGGCACACCAGCGGCCTGCGCCAGCGCTGCAGCCAGCCCGGCGCACAGCCGCGGATATTCGGCAGGCGTCACCTCGCGGTCAGCAGCGAAGATCACTCGCATCTTGAACTTGCCGGCCTGCGGGTCATGCGAGTGCGTGGTGTAGCCGATGCCGCGCCACGCCTCGGCCGCCTCAACGATCGCGGCCATCTCCACTTCGTCGCCGATCTTGTCCAGGTCGAGCGCCACCCAGGCACGCGGCTGTGCGTTCTCGTCTTTGCGGTGAGCGCCGAGAAACGGCCCGGCGATATACGGCCCGTCTTTCAGGGTGTGATCCGCGGTCGCCAGCACTGCGCAGGCCAGGTCGTCGAACGTGCCCACGACATGCTGAAGCCCTTGGGCGTGGTTCTTGTGCTGCCCGATATCGAATGCGATGTCGATCACTGCGCGCACCAGCGCGCGCTCGGATTTTGTGTAGCCGGTCATTGCGCCACCTCGGCGACCAGCGGCTCGACCAGCCGCGCCACGAACGCTACGAGCTCGGCGCGCAACTTTGGATTGCTGGCGAGACGCTCAAACACATGGGCGCGCTGCTGAGGGGTGAACT
>JAYVOV010000053.1:0-10250 GCA_043757735.1 Burkholderiaceae bacterium | reverse complement strand
GGCTGAGCGTGGACATGGGACCGTCCCTGCGGACGGTCCCGTGCCTCGCGAAGGGCCCGCGCTTGCAAGCGCGGGCGCGGCCTGCAAGGCATGCCCCGGGACACAGACTTCAAGGAGACGCTGTGCGCCGACATCGACGGGTTCAGCCTGCATGCGGCGGGGCAAGTGGTGCTCAAGCTGAAGACCGCCTGGCGCGACGGCACCACGCACCGGACCCTCGGGCCGCCAGAGGTCCAGCAGGGCCTCGAACGCGCTGCGCCAGCCCTTGCGATGGCGCTCGGCCAACCACGAGATCGCGACGCGGGCCGCGTCTTCGTGATCGCGCGGGCGCAGGGGGTGGATGTTCACGGTTGAAATCGGGTGTGGTGGGTGAAGCTGGTCGAGCTGTCGCCGAACGCAGCCACGGCACCGCGCTGGTCGAGGGTAGGGGGCATGGTCAGAGAATGGCGCTTTGTGGCCTTGTATGCTATTGTCATACACTTCCAGGGAGATGTCCTCGTGCCAAAAGCTTCCGCCGCCGTTCTGAGTGTTCGCGTCAGTGCCAGCGAACGTGCCTTGCTGGAGGCTGCTGCCGAACAGGCCAGCACCAACCTCAGCGACTTCGTGAGGCGGCGTGCGCTCGAAGCGGCCGAGTCCGACCTGCTGAATCGCCGCATCGTGACGATTCCAGCGAAGGACTGGGCCCGGTTCGAGGCCTGGGCCAGCTCGCCGGCGCGGGAAGTGCCGGGGCTTCGAAAACTGTCCAAGACTCGCCCCGTCTGGCAGAAGTGACCTCAGGCGCGATGGCCGCCTTCACGCCGCCGCGACCCCTCGCGGCAGATGACGATACAGCGGCGTTCGATTGCGGGCGCGACGCGTTGAACCACTGGTTCCGCCGCCACGCTTGGCGCAACCAGGAACTGGGGGTCTCGCGGACAAGCGTGATCTGCGATGCGGAAGCTGGAAGCATCGTCGGCTACGTGAGCCTGTCGACGGCGCAGGTCGAGCGAGCTTGGCTGCCGAAGGCGCAGCAACGCAATCGACCCGACCCGCTGCCCGCCATCCTGCTGGGCCAGTTGGCGGTCGACGTGCGGTGGCAGGGGCAGGGCATAGCGCGATCACTGATGTTCTATGCGCTCACGACGGCGGTGCGCCTGTCCGACCAAGTCGGCTGCTTCTGCGTGCTGACGCATCCGCTGGATGACGATGTGCGGGCGCTCTATGCGGCTTTCGGATTCGAAGACCTTCCGTTCGATCCTGCGCGCAGCATGGCGGTTCGCATCGCGGATCTGGTTCGCAGCGGCTTTGGGGCAGCTGACTGAGCTTGCATCTCCCAGCTCACTGGCGCCAATGTGGCGGGACGAGTCGTTGCGATGGCGAAGGAATCGCACCAGAATGGTCGCTGTTGGTGGCCTCATGAAGTCCCGCGCGGACTGGGGGAACAGACAGGGGAACCGCGCGAGATGCTTCCTGTATTTTCTCAATGAGATCAACAGCTTAGGTCGCCACTTTGGGTCCCATTAGCCACCCCAAGAAAACATCAACAAGATCAGTCACTTAGCGCTTCTGATGGCGGTGTCCGGGACAGATCGCCGGCACCTCGCCCTGACTCACTTCACTCGCGCGATCGGCCTCGTCCCTCGTGAGTTGGACTCATCGGGCTGCATCCGATGGCGGCGCTCCTGGGATAAATTCGGGGATGAATTCCTTTGGAGCGCGGCCTCCAGCCGTCGCATCTCCAGCGCGTTGTGCGCGCCGTCCAGCCAACGCGCGTACGTGCTCAGCAGCATGCCGACCGAGTGCCTATACGCCGGCCGAATTGTCATTCGCTGCGCTCAAGGGCGCCAATGCGGCCGCGGCCGGCGTACTGGCTGCGGCCGCGTGCGATGCCGCGTGCGATCTGCACGTGGCCCTCATGCGCATCGAGGAGAGCGGCGCGCCGCCGAGTACAGCTGTTACCCCCGTTCTCTTTCATTCCCGGCGCTATCACGAAGACGACGACGAGGAGGAGGGTGACGAGGACGAAAGCGGGTTCACGGTCGCGGAAGTCTTCGATCGCTCGCTGACCCTCTCGCATTGGAGCCGGCCCGACGGTGTGCCGGTGTCGCTGGGCACGATGCCATTCACCGACGGCGAAGTCTGCCCGGGGGATGCGCTGGCCGACATGGACCCGGACGAGCGCAGATGCTCGCCTGCTGGCCCGTACAAGCGAAGGGCCATGGTTCGGAAGGGCGGAGCGCTGAAGCCGTGATACCGGCCCACTTGAAACGCATGCGGGATCTCGATCACATCGACGCAATGCTGGCCGGCGCCATCGCCGATGGAGCTTACGCGGCGCAGGACAACGAGACCCTGGTGCAGGCGCTGAGGTTGCTGGCACCGCCCCGCGCGGGAATCTTGCTGCTTGGCGTGGTGCGAGGCAATGCCGACCTGCACATCGCCGGCTGTCCGACTTGCTGGCACGTGCCACTGCCGTTTCGGCCTGGCGCGACCAGTTGCAGCCCGCAGCCAAGGCGGTGCGGGATGCGATGCCCGGCGACCCTTCCCGTCCCCAGGCGCAGGCCGAGGCCTGGCGGCGCGAGCGCGTGGACGCGGCGGTGGTTCACGACACGCTGCGCGCCTTGGCTCATGCGGAGCACGCAGACTTGGCAGAGCTGGCCGATCAGGCCGTGACGCATTGGCTGGCCTGGCCCAGGACCTTTGGCCTGGATACCGTCATCGTTCCGGCGCTGCGGATACTAGCGGAACGGCCGGTGTTATGACCCGGCTGTGCATGCAAGCGGCTGCGGGCGGCGGCGCTGGCTCATTTGAGGACCGCTACCTATGCTCGGTAAGCACCATGTATCGCCTGCTGGCCGCCAACGGCCCGGTACGCGAGCGGCGCGACCAACTGACCCACCCCGAGTACACCAAGCCCGAACTGCTGGCCACGGGCCCTCGGGAGGTCTGGAGCTGGGATATCACCAAGCTGCGCGGGCCGGTGAAATGGTCGTACTTCCACCTGTACGTGATCCTGGACATCTTCAGCCGCTATGTCGTGGGCTGGATGATCGCGCCCCGGGAGACGGCCGAGTTGGCCGAGAAGTTGATCGCCGAGACCGTCGCCAAGCAAGGCATCGAGCCGCACACGCTGACCGTGCATGCCGACCGCGGCACCAACATGCGCTCCAAGAAGGTCGCGCAACTGCTCATCGACCTCGAGGTTGCCCGGACTCACAGCCGACCGCATGTCTCGGACGACAACCCGTTCTCGGAGGCCCAGTTCCGGACCCTGAAATATCGACCCGACTTCCCCGAACGCTTCGGCTGCATCCAGGACGCACGTGCCCATTGCCAGCGCTTCTTCGATTGGTACAACACGCAGCACCGACATAGCGGCATCGGCATGATGACCCCGCACACCGTCCACTACGACCTCGCCGCCGATCTCACCAGGCAACGCGCCTCGACTCTGGACGCAGCCTTCATGCAAAACCCAACCGGTTCAAGGGAGTGGCCCCTCAACCGCCGCCAGCTCCGACCGCCGTCTGGATCAACCCACCTGCAAAGGAGCCCGCGTCCCCGACTACACCCTCGTCATGCACTGTAAATCCAAGCAACCCGGTGTCTCAAAGTCATTGACACGTTCCGGCGCTTCCCCGTTTGAGGAGAAATCGCACGCACCCAAGCTCTGCTCGCGGTGCCGTCGATTTTGCAGATATGGCGGGAGTGACTAGCGGCGCCCATGTCGCACTCCGTTGATCCCCGATGCTACATTCTCAAGGCAAATCGCTGGTATCTTCCGCCCTCGCTTACGATTCCTCGCCCATCTAGCGAGCCGTCGCCGTTCCGCCGGGAAGGAGCCGCCATGGTCCAGCAGCGCCCCCCAGTCGAACTCAGCCCCCTTCCGATTGATCAAGCGGCGCCCGCCGCCCTGAGGACACCCCGCCCCTCCTTTGTCGAGCGCCCCCCGCTCGGAATCGGGGCGGCAATGACCTTTCCCTCGACCGCCCGCCTGTTGCGCCCAGCCCCCCTCGGCAATGTCCGCTGCCTCGCCCTGCTCATGCTCGAGGACCGCAGCATCTGGCTCTTGAGGAGCGCCGGTCAGCCCTTCTCGGCGGGCCGGCTGCGGTCAGCGCAGGAGGTGCTCGCGAATCGCGAACTGCGTGACGTCCCGCGAGCCATGCTGCGCGCCGCGCTGGCCGCACCAATGGGAATGCGCAGCATCGAGATGCTCGTGCCCTGCCTCGAGCGGGTCGACCCCGACGCCTGGGCTCTGGCGCAGGCGGCGCACGCCCTGGCACTGGCCGGCACACCGGCCACAGGGGCCCGCGGCAGCGGGCAGCCGGATCGGGAACACCAGGTCGAGGAGGTGACCTCGGCAATTCGCGCGGAACTGTCCGCGGGACTCGATGAATTCAGGCAGCGGCTGGACCCGGAGGCGGCCACAGCGGCGACTCGGGACGGTGCCGTCGATGTCGGCCTCTACAACTTCTTCGTCGAGGGGCAAACGCCTTCGTGGCGGATCCAGTTCGCGCGCACCTTTCCCTTGCTGACCGGCGCCGCGGTGCAGGGCGCGGACAGCGCCCGCGGGATCGAGATCCGGGCCGCGGTCGATTCCGGGCGGCCGCTGGTCGAGACCCTCGCGGCACGCTGGCATGTCTCGCCCGCCGCGATTCGCTGCCTCAACCGCGTCGGTCCGGAGGTGGCGGGGACGTGCTGGAGCGCAGAGCCGCGCGCGCTCGCGGCCTTGCTCGACGTTCTGCGGCCGCAGGACCGGCCGGGCGGCGATCCGGGTCGGTGGGCACTGTTTAATGCGGCGGCTGCCGACAACGATCGCCTGTTCGGCCGGCGCTTCGAATCCTTTCTCCCCGCGATGGCGCGCTTGCGCGACTCCGTGCACCGGGGGCTGGTGCCGGCGACGGCGACGGCCCGCGCGCCCGACACGCCGGCGCTACGGGATGCTGGCATGAAGATCGAGGCGCTGAGAACCGCGTTCATCGAGGTGCTGGTCGCCGATGTGCTGGCGCGCTCCGCGGACCGGCGCGATCAGGCGGGAGATGCGGCCGCGTCCATCGTCATGCGCGTTCTGCTGCATCTGCGCGCGCCCGACCTGGTTGCAGCGGCGGACTGCTTCGCCGTCAGCTTGGCGAACCAGATGGCGTCACGCGATCGCGAAGTCCGGTTTCGCACGGGTCTCGACTTCTGGCCATTGCTGCCCTGCGATTACGTGGCCACTGCCGGGACACGGCGCGTCGTCCCCCTGCGGTCGGGCGGGGCGCTGCGAACGCAGGGCCGCCAGCTCAGGCAGTGCCTTGGCGCCGGACTGCGCGGCCGCGATCGCCGAGGTGCTGGCTCTTGCCGACACGCGCGACATCCAGGATCACCTGCGTGCCGGTGCCCGGCTGCGCTCGAGCGTTGCCGATCCGGCTCGGCTCGCCGGGCCAGGCGCCCGGGCCGACTGCAGCCGGATCGCGCTGATCGCGGCGCTGGGCGCGAAGATCATCGAGCGCGCTGCCGACGCGGTGTGCGCTGAAATCGCGGCCGAAGGAAGCAGCCGTTACGCCCCTCGCCAGGTGTGCCGCGGCTCGTAGCCGAGCACCCGACGCGCCTTGTCGATCGACAGCAGCGTCTCGAACTCGCCGAGCTGATCGGCGATCTTCGTGTCCGGAAACGCCCGCGCCACCAGTTCGCGGCTGGGCGTGCGCATCACGGTGTCGGCCGCCGCGATGGTGAAGTGATCGGCCCCGCCGATGCCTTCCGCCTCGAGCGCCCGCACGCAGGCCTGGCCGACGTCGCGGCTGTCGACCCAGCTCCACAGGTTCCACTGGCGGATGCGCGGATCGTCCCAGAAGGACGGAATCTGCGCGTAGTCGCCGGCCTCGAGGATGTTCGAGATGCGCAGGCCCACGAAGCGCGTGCCCGGGTTCCAGCGGTGCATCTCGAGCGCCATTTTTTCGCACAGCACCTTGGCCAGCGCGTAGCCGCTCTCCGGCGTCAGCGGGTGGTCCTCGGTGATCGGCGCGAACTGCGGCGGCGTGCGCGTGAGCGGCAGTCCGTAGGTAGTTTCGCTGGAGGCCCACACCACCCGCTCCAGCCCGAGCCGGGTGGCCGCGCTGAACACGTTGAAGGTGGTCATCAGGTTGTTCTGGAACACGGTCGCATCGGGCGCCAGGCCCGGCGCTGGAATGCCGGCCATGTGGATGACCGCGAATGGCGCGGCGGTGGCTGTGCGGCGCCGGTCGATGGTGCCGGGGGCCAGGCGCAGCGCGTCGATCGTCTGGCCCAGGTCGTTGAAGTCCACCTTCATGAAGTGGCACAGGGGCTGCGGCGGCGGCACCAGGTCGGCATTGACCACCGCATACCCGCGGGCCAGCAGTTCGGCGATGGCGGCGCGGCCTGCCTTGCCGCTGCCGCCGGTGACGATGACACTCTTCATGGGTTGCTCCTCAGGCGGTGGGCGCGACCGACAGGCCGACGACCTGGTGGCGGGCAATCAGCTCGGCCACGAAGCCGCTCGCTTTGGCCCGTTCGACGAAGTCCCGCAGGTAGGCGGCCGCCTCGGTGCTGGTGCGGGCCGTGCCCACCGCCTGCTGGACGGCGGTGAACCGGCCCGGCAGGATGCGCGCGCCGGGCAGCTTCTGCGCATCGGTCAGCAGGCGCGGCTTCAGGCCGGCCATCGCCTCGAGGCGCTCGGCGACGAACAGGTCGTAGGCGGCATCCAGGCCGGTGGCCCGCATCAGCGTGGCTTGCTTGATGTTGCGCTCAAGCCAGAGATCGTAGGCGCTGCGTGCGGCGACCGCGATACGCACGCCCGCGCGGTCGACCTCGGTCACGGATTGCAGCGGCGAGCCGGCTGGCACCAGGTAGGTGGCCTCGATCTCGACGTAAGCGGGCGTGAAGGCGATTTTTTCGGCGCGCGCCGGCTCGGCGCCGATTAGGCCGATGTCCCAGGCGCCGGTACCCGCGGCATCGGCCAGTTCGCCGGGGGACTTGTAGGGCACGAGGCGCAAGGGCACGCCAAGGTCGGCCGCGATTGCCGCGGCCATGTCGGGCGAGACGCCCGCCGGGTCGCCGGCAGGGGTTCGCCCGGTCACCAGCAGGAAGTTGCTCATGTTGATGCCGGCGCGCAGCACGCCGGTGGGCGCGAGCTGTGAGAACACTACGGATGAAGCCATGTCGGATTGTCCCTCCACTGTTGGGCAGGCCCGGCGGATGGCCGCACCTTTGCGCCCGTCCCCGGCCCGTTTGGTATGGATCTTGCACCAAGTCCGGTATTCCCACCCCCTTCGATCGGGGGCGCACGCTTGCGGTGCGCACCGGCCTGTCGGTGCTCTTCAGGTGCTTGATGATGCCTGCCACCGGCTCGGCGGGGGGGTCCATGCGCTTGATGTCCAGCGGCGCATAGGGCGCGACCTGCTGCACCGGCAGCAGATTGGCCCGGATCAGCCGCATCAGCGTCGTATCGCTGACGCCGGTGTGTTTCTGGGCTTGCGCCAGGTTGAGGATGTCCGGATCGATCGCCGCCGGTGCAGCGATGTGGTGCTTGCGCCGCACCGTGGCCACGCGCGCCTGGGTCCAGCGATTGCCTTTGCCGGTGTGCCGGCCGAGCTTGCTCAGCACTCTTGCGATTTCATCGTCACCATAGCGCGGGGCCATGCGCGTGATTAGAACGACGTCTTCGATCGCCGTCTTGTGGACGACGGCGCCTGACATGGGCTTGTTCATGCTGAAGGGGGTGTGGCAGCCGCCGTGCCAGTGAATGACCATGTTGAGCTGCTGCGCGGCGTCGATGTCGACCACGATCTCGTTGATCAGTGTGCGGGCGATGCGCTTTTTCAAGGTCATCGCCCAGGCGTCGCTGTTCCAGACCTCGGCGAAGTGCCGGCCGAGCTCGCGCAACGTCAGCTCATCGGCCGGCGTGAATGCCTTGACTGCATCCTTCAGCGCGTCGAGATCTTGTGCGATGCGCTGCTGTTCCTCGAGCTTGGTGTTCCAGCGTTTCTCGAGGACTTCGGCCACGAGACGATTGCCAGGTTCGACCTGGTCGTATTGCGCAAAGGCGCGCTCGGCCTCGTAGCGCGCCTGCTGCAGTTGCCGTTCGAGCGCCCAGCGCTTGTCGCTGCCATCTCCTTGCAATTGCGCGATAGCCACCAGACTCGCCTCGACCCCCTGCGGCGAGACCACACTGACGATGAGCTCGCTCAGACGCCGATCGACGGTCGCACCCCCGAAGCCCGGCAGTACGAGCCACCGGTTTGGAAGTCACCCAAGCACAGGTAGCGCGATGCAGGGCCGTGCCGGCCCCAGTAGCGGATGTGCAGCTTGCGCCCACAGCGGCCACAGCGCAGCAAACCCGTCAGCAGCCCATGGCCGCTGCGTACCGCGAGGGTCGCATCGTCTTGCACGAAGTTGCCGCCGTTGCCGCGCATGGTCTGTCGGTGTCGTTGGTAGGTTTGCCAGTCAATGTACCCCTCATGGTGCCGACGACGACGCTGATTCGGACGAGGCACGCTCGCTCAGGCCGCTGCAGGCCGCGGCCTGCAAGGCATGCCCCGGGACACAGACTTCAAGAAGACGCTGTGCGCCGACATCGACGGGTTCAGCCTGCATGCGGCCGTGCGCTGCGGCGCCGACGCGCGCCAGGGGCTGGAACAACTGTGCCGCTACATCGCGCGGCCGGCTTTGGCCAATGAACGCGTGCAAATCAACGCCGTCGGGCAAGTGGTGCTCAAGCTCAAGAGCGCCTGGCCCTTGGCGCGCCCGAGTTCGACACCTTGCCGGAGCGCATTCGGGCGCACGCCTCGATCTGCTTCATGGCGCTGATTGTGCACCGCGTGATGCGCATGCGATTGCGCGCAGGCCAGACGGGACTCACGCCGGAGCGGGCACTGCAATCGCTCAAACGCCTCCAGCATCACCGGGTGTCGATCAACGGCGCGCAGCCCCTGTCGGGCGTATCGACGATGACGACCGAACTCAGCCAGGTGCTCCGAGCACTGAAGGTCAAGACGCCCAGCCAATCCCACCAACTCAGCCTGTTGTAGGGGCACGTTTTGAAGCCCACTTCAATGAAATCAGGTAGTTACGAGCGCAACTGTCGAACTCGGGTGACCTGGGCCTCGAAGTTGAGCTTGGCTAGTTTGGCGGGCTCAACAACCGCACCACAGCGCGATCGCGACATCGATCCGGACTGGGTCGGCGAGGCCCCGGTAGCGCAGGCAGTGGGTGGGAGAAGTGCTGGCGCATAGTCTGTTGGCCCCGGTCGCTCACCGGCTTGCGCTGAATTTCCAGGGGTCGATCAACTCGATCCCGCAGCCTTCAAAGTCGTTCGTGTTCCGGGTAGCCACGATGGCCTCACGGGCGCGTGCAATCGCGGCAATCTGGCAGTCGAACTGACTGATCGGACGCCCCGCAGAGCGGCGTTCAGCGGCGATGGCAGCGTAAACGCGGGCCGCCGTACGATCAAACGGCAGGATGCGGTCGCGGAAGTCTTCTTCGAGCAGGCCGTTGATCGCCGCAGTGAGCGCGGTACGCCGCTTCCCCGTCGGCAGGATGGCAACGCCGTGCCGCAGTTCTGCTTCGCCGACCGCAGTAAAGTAGACCGTCGCGCCGTCCTGCGCCGACAACCACCGGTCGACCTGTCTGGCGGGCTCTGGCCGCAGCAGTTCCGAGAGGACGTTGGTGTCGAGGATGATCACCGCGTCCGGCGTCCGAGTTGCGGCGGCTCACGTATCGGTTCACGAGCGGGCAGCTCGAGATCCACTCGCGCGGCGGGCGCAACTCGGGCGCGGATCGCGGCGGCCAGGTCGCGTGGCAAGCTAGCGTCTCCCATGACACCGCGAAGGATGTCGCGCACCTCTTCCTCCATCGAGCGGCCATTCTCAGCGGCACGCACTCGCAGGCGTTGTTTAATGTCGTCCTCGAGCTTACGGATGGTGATGCTGGCCACGGCGGGTTCCCATGTGGAGCAGAATTTCTAGTGTAATCGATGATTGCGGTGCAATCAATGCGGCCTTGGGGTCCGCCTGCAGTTCTGTGCGCGCAGCCCGGCGCTGCTACCGACGCGCGGGTGGGACAAACTTGCCCGTTGAACGGCGGAACTTCAGACTAGGCCCTCGACAGGAGCTAGGCACTTGGAGGTAGGTACTCGGAGGTAGGCACGCTGGCCGATTGAGGCGCGTTGCGCAGTTTGAGACGGTCCGAGGTCATCACCTCGGGAGCGCCGCGTGCAGGCCACGGATCGGCAGCGCCAGCGGGCCTGCGATGGCGCCCCGGTCCACTATGAGCGT
>JAYVOV010000052.1:0-10258 GCA_043757735.1 Burkholderiaceae bacterium | reverse complement strand
CGGGCAGCGCGGCGACGCTTGCCAGGATGTCCGGGTTCTGTTCGAAGTGCAGTTGCGGCGGCTTGCCGTCGGCGGTTTTCTTGAGTTTGCTGCTGCTGGTGTTGCCTACGCGCCAGTCGGCCACGGCGGCCACCGCGATGAATAGCCCGGCGCGCGCCGCACCCGGCGCGAGGCTATTCATGACCGCATGGTGCATTTCGCGCGCGGTGCGCACGTCGATACGCGTCACGCCGCGGGGAGTCGCGAGCATCGTCGGTCCGGCCACCAGCGTGACCTTGGCGCCGGCCTGCCGGCAGGCGCGTGCGATCGCGAAGCCCATCTTGCCCGAAGACAGGTTGGTGATGCCGCGAACCGGATCGATCGGCTCGAAGGTTGGCCCGGCGGTGATCAGCACTTGACGTCCGGCCAGCAGTTGCGGCGTGAAATGAGCGGCAATGTCTTCGGCGAGCTCCTGGGGTTCGAGCATTCGGCCCATGCCGGTTTCGCCGCAGGCCTGGTCGCCGCTGTCGGGGCCGAGCAGGCGCACGCCATCGGCGTGCAGCTGCGCGATATTTCTCTGTGTCGGGGCCTGCGCCCACATCTCGCGATTCATGGCGGGCGCCGCCAGCAGCGGGCAGTTGCGCGCCAGGCACAAGGTTGACAGGAGATCGTCGGCTAAACCGTGGGCCAGCTTGGCGAGAAAGTCGGCGGACGCCGGCACGATGACGATCGCATCGGCGCGCCGCGTCAGCTCGATGTGCGCCATGTTGTTGTCGAAGCGCGGGTCCCACTGATCGGTGAAGACCGGTTGGCCGGTCAGCGCCTGGAAAGTGGGCGGCCCGACGAACCGTGTCGCGGCCTCGGTCATGACGACCTGTACGGTGGCCCCGCGACGCTGCAGTTCACGGGCGAGTTCGGCCGCTTTGTAGGCGGCCACGCCGCCGGTGATTCCCAGCAGCAGATGGCGATTGGCGAGTTCCATGCCCGCTGTATAGCACAGCCCCTGCTGGCCGCGGCCCTGCCTATCTGGCGCGCCGAACTCTGAGCAGTTCGTCGACGATGAGCATGCCGGCACCGACGGTGATGGCGGCATCGGCCACATTGAACGCCGGGAAGAAATAGGTCTGCCAGTAGACGAGCAGAAAATCGACAACCTCGCCGCGCCAGATGCGATCGATGATGTTGCCGATGGCGCCGCCCAGGATCAGCGACAGGCCGGTGGCGAACAGACGCTGCCCGCCGTGGCGCCAGAGCAGATACAGAATGAAGCCCGCCGCGGCTAGGCCGATGCCGATGAAGAACCAGCGCTGCCAGCCGCCGGCATTCGACAGAAAACTGAAGGCCGCGCCGCGGTTGTAGAGCAGGGTCAGGTCGAAGTAGCCCTGCAGCACCGGCAGGCGCTGACCCAGCGAGAACGACCTGACCACCAGCAGCTTGCTGAGCTGGTCGCCAAGAATCACCAGCACCGACAGCAGCAGCCAGGGGACGATCGACGGGGATGCTTTGATTCGAGCCAAGAATGGTCCTTGATAGGTTGAGCGGGCGTAGCGTCTGGAAAGGGCGGGACAGGGTCGATCAGGCGACCCGCCGCACCTCGCCCGCGCCGAACAGGTTGCCGGTGCAGCGTGCGCACAGCGTGGGATGGGTCGCATCATGACCGACGTCGGCGCGCAGATGCCAGCACCGATCACATTTGGCATGAACACTGGGCGCCACGCGAACCACGACATCGGGTTCACTGGCCGGCGCTTCCAGCACGGCCTGGGAAGTGATCAGCACGAATCGGAGATCGTCGCCCAGAGTGGCCAGCAGTGCATGATCTTCGGCACTCACCCGCAGAGCGATCTCAGCCTGCAGCGAAGAACCGATCGAACCGGCGGTGCGATGTGCCTCCAGTTCTTTCATGACGAGCCCACGCAGTTCGCGGATGCGTGCCCACTTGGGCAGTAATGCGTGCGCGTCGTCGGGCTGCGGGTAGACATGGTAGGTCTGGGTGAAGATGGTCTCGCCCTGTTCGGCGTGCAGCGCCGGGGCCAGCAGCGGCCAGGCCTCTTCGGCGGTGAACGAGAGGATGGGGGCCATCAGGCGCAGCAGCCCGTGCGCGATGTGATGCAGGGCGGTTTGAGCCGAGCGGCGCGCCGGACTGTCTGCCGCGGCGGTGTAGAGCCGGTCTTTGAGGATGTCGAGATAAAACGACCCGAGGTCTTCGGAACAGAAGGTCTGCAGTGCGGCCACGACCGGATGGAACTCGAATTTTGCGAGATCAGCCTCGACGCCACTTTGCCATTGTGCCGTCAAGGCCAGCGCATAACGATCGATTTCGAGCATCTGATCGACGGGCACCCTATCCTTGGTGGGGTCGAAGTCGGCGACGTTGGCCAGCAGAAATCTCAGCGTGTTGCGGATCCGCCGATAGCTCTCGACCACCCGCTTCAGGATTTCGTCGGACAGCGACAACTCGCCCGAGTAGTCGGTAGCGGCGATCCACAGCCGCAGGATCTCCGCGCCGAGCGTATCGGAGATCTTTTGCGGCGCGATGACGTTGCCCATCGACTTGCTCATTTTGCGGCCTTCGCCGTCGATGACGAAGCCGTGGGTGAGCAGCGATTTGTAGGGCGCGCGACCATCGGTCATTGACGCGGTGAGCAGCGACGAGTGGAACCACCCGCGATGCTGATCGGTGCCTTCCAGGTACATGTCGGCCGGAAAGTGCGACTGTGCCTTGTGCGAGCCGCGCAGCACCGTCATGTGGGTCGAACCGGAGTCGAACCAGACATCGAGTGTGTCGCGGTTCTTTTCGTACTGATCGGCCTCGTCACCGAGCAGTTCACGAGGATCGAGCCGCTGCCAGGCTTCGATGCCCTCGGCCTCGATCCGTTGGGCAACTGCTTCAAGCAGTTCCGCGGTGCGCGGATGCAGTGCGCCGGTTTCGCGATGGACAAAAAACGCCATCGGCACCCCCCATTGGCGCTGCCGGGACAGGGTCCAGTCGGGGCGGTTGGCGATCATGCCGCGCAGTCGCGCCTTGCCCCATGCCGGAAAGAACTCGGTGGCTTCGACTGCCTTCAGGGCGGTCTCGCGCAGGGTCGGTCCGCCACGGGTCGGGGTCAGGTCCATGCCGGCGAACCATTGGCTGGAGGCACGGTAGATGATGGGTGTCTTGTGGCGCCAGCAGTGCATGTAGCTGTGCACGTACTTCTTGGCCGAAAACAGGTTGCCGCGTTCGCGGATGTGTTCGACGATGGCTGGATTGGCCTGCCAGATCGACTGGCCGGCGAACTCTGGCAACGAGTCGGCATAGATGCCGTCGCCCAGTACGGGCTGCAGCACATCGGCGTCTTTCATGCCGTAGCGCTTGCACGACAGGAAGTCTTCGACGCCGTACGCCGGCGACGAGTGGACCACCCCGGTGCCGGTGTCGAGCGTGACGTATTCGCCGAGATAGACCGGCGATGCGCGGTCGTGAAACGGGTGCTGGAAACGGATCAGTTCGAGCGCCTTGCCGGTGCACCGCGCCAGGATCTCGCCTTCGAGCTGCCACTCGGCGAGGCAGGCGGCCACGCGGTCGGCAGCCAGCACGAGCAGAGTCGGCTGGCCCTGCCACGCGGTGGCGACCAGAGCGTACTCGATGTCCGGATGCAGGTTCAAAGCCTGGTTGGCCGGCAGGGTCCAGGGCGTTGTGGTCCAGATGACGGCGTAGCCGCGGGTGAGCGGCAGTTGTGCCAGCCCGAAGGCAGCAGCGAGGCGCGGCAGTTCGTCGGCCATGAACGCAAAGCCGACATCGACTGCGATATCGGTCTTGTCGGCGTACTCGACCTCGGCCTCAGCCAGCGCCGAGCTGCAGTCGAAGCACCAGTTGACCGGTTTCAGGCCACGGAAGACATACCCGTTCTCGAGCAGGCGCCCGAGCATGCGCAGTTCGCCGGCCTCGTTGCCCGGCGCCATGGTGAGATAGGGGTTGTCCCACTCGCCCAGCACGCCCATGCGGATGAAGTCTTTTTTCTGGCGCGCGATCTGCTCGGTGGCGTAAGCCCGCGAACGAGCCTGCACGAGTTCTGGCGGCTGGTGCTTGCCGTACTGCTTTTCGATCTGGATTTCTATCGGCATGCCATGGCAGTCCCAGCCCGGCACGTAACGGGCATCGAAGCCAGCCATCTGCCGGCTCTTGACCACGATGTCCTTGAGAATTTTATTGACCGCGTGCCCGATGTGCAGATCGCCGTTGGCGTAGGGCGGCCCGTCATGCAGAACCCAGAGGGGCCGGCCGGCTGAAATCTGGCGGATCCGGTGATAAGTGCCTTTGTCCTGCCATTGCTGGGTCCAGGCTGGCTCACGTTTGGCGAGGTCGCCGCGCATCGGGAACGGGGTGTCGGGCAGATTCAGTGTGTGCCGGTAAGACTTGCCGGCGTCTCGGGCGGGTTTGCCGGCGTCTCGGGCGGGTTTGCCGGCGTCGCGCGCGGATTTGCCGGCGCTCTTCGCCTTTTCATCGGCCATGGGTGATTCCTGGGGTCAGATTCTGAAGTGGTCGCGCGCGGCACGCGCATCGTGGTGGATCTGCTCGACGAGCAGATCGAGGGTTGGGTAGTGGCGCTCCTCGCGCAGACGCGAGAGGATTTCCACGCGCACCAGCGAGCCGTAGACGCTGGCGTTGAAATCGAAGACATGCACCTCGAGCAGCATCCGGCCGCTGTTTTCGACGGCGGGCCGCGTGCCCAGGCTCGCCACCCCGGGCAGGGGTTTGTCAGCCAGGCCGTGGACCTGGACGACAAAGATGCCCGAGACGGCCGGGTTGTCGAACGGCACCCGGATGTTCAGGGTGGGAAAGCCGAGCGTGCGCCCGAGCTTGCGGCCGTGAATGACACGTCCTGAAATGAAGTAGGGGCGTCCGAGCAGGCTGCGGGCCTGCGCCAGATCGCCCGCACTGAGGGCGCGGCGCACTGCCGAACTGGAGTACCGCTCGCCGTCATGGACCACGGTGTGCATCCGTTCGAGGTCGAAGCTGTCGCGCTCGGCGTACGTGCTGAGCATGTCGAAATCACCCTGCCGTCGGGCGCCGAATCGGAAGTCGTCGCCGATCAGCAGGTAGCGCGCCTGCAGCCCGTCGAGCAGGATCGATTCGATGAAGGTTTCGGCAGGCATCGAGGCCAGCGACCCATTGAAGTGGGCGATGCAGACACGATCGACGCCGCAGTCGGCCAGTGCATCGAGCTTGTCGCGCTCGGTGAGGATGCGCGGTGGCACCGCCCGGCGCGCGGCGTCGCTGGCGCCTTGGACCGCCGCAAAATATTCGCGCGGATGCGGCTCGAAGGTGAGCACGCAGGCCGGCAGGTCACGGCTGCGAGCGTTCTCGACCAGGCGGGCAAGCACTGCCTGGTGTCCGAGGTGGACTCCATCGAAGTTGCCGATCGTGAGCACGCAGGGCTGGCGCTGATCAGTCGGGGGCAGGCGGCGAAATACTTTCATAGCGGGAGCGGTGGCGCTGGAATCTGGTAAAACTTTGAATTATATGGCTTTCCGGGCTTCGGAAGGGGCTACGATGTTAACATCGGGTGATGCAAACGCCCGAAAACACTCGACCACCCGCGCTGCCCGAGCAGCGTCTGGTGATACTCATCTCGGGGCGTGGCTCCAACATGGAAGCGATCGCCCGCGCTGCACAGCTTGAGCACTGGCCCGCCCGGATCGTTGCGGTGATCGCTCATCGCGAAGACCTGCCCGGTGTCGCCGGGGCCCGCGCGCTGGGTCTGGCGGTGCGCATCGTACCCTTGACCCACAGAATCGCCCGTGCCGAACAAGACCTCGAGCTGAGCCGCTGCCTCGATGAACTGTCGCCGGACTGGATTGTTCTGGCCGGCTACATGCGTATTCTCTCGGCCGAGTTCGTTGCGCGCCATGCGGGCCGACTGATCAATATTCATCCGTCGCTGCTGCCGGCATTCACTGGGCTGCACACCCACCGCCGGGCGCTCGCCGCCGGCGTCAAAGTGCATGGCGCCACTGTGCATCTCGTCACCGCCGATCTCGACGCCGGGCCGATCGTGGCGCAGGCCGTCGTGCCGGTGCGCGCCGACGACGACGAATCAATCCTGGCCGAGCGCGTGCTGCGCGTCGAACATCGCCTGTACCCGCTCGCCTTGCGCGGTCTGGTCGAAGGGCGGGTTGCAATCGAAGGCTGCCGGGCACGCTG
Organism: Burkholderiaceae bacterium; assembly: GCA_043757735.1. GTDB lineage: Bacteria > Pseudomonadota > Gammaproteobacteria > Burkholderiales > Burkholderiaceae_E > Quisquiliibacterium. Next base: position 4,092 of record JAYVOV010000052.1, on the reverse strand, counting down.
GCGTGACGCTTCATCCGGCACCAATCCCCTGCTCCTGCTGGCGGAGTTCGCATGAAGAAAGCCCTGAGGGGTGCTGCCGAGCGGGCTGCGGTCAATCTCAAGAAGAAGCGGTCGTCTCAGAAGTCGGACACTCCCCTGCGCGGCGCCAGGCGAGCGGCGCCGGTCGACGAAAGCGCTGAATCGCTTGCCGAATCCGCGCTGTCTGCACTGCTGCGGTTCAGCGAACCGGCCGACGTGGTCTTGCGGCGGTTCTTCGCCGCGCATCCCCAGATGGGCCGCAACGATCGCGCCCGGCTGGCCGAGCCGATGTACGACATCCTGCGCCACCGCCGCCTCTACTCGCACCTCGCGCAAAGCGGCAAGGGTTCGCTGCCGGCACGGCTGATCGCGGTCTTCGAGGCGCGCGATCGCATCGATACCCAGGGCATGCTCCCGGAGGTCCGGCTGAGCCTGCCCGACTGGCTGGCGAGCCGCCTGGCCGCCACGCTTTCGGCTCCCGAACTGGAGTCGCTCGGCCGCGCGCTGCTCGAGCCCGCTCCGCTGGATCTGCGGGTCAACCTGCTCAAAACCGATCTGCCGAGCGCGCAGAAGTCGCTGGCCGACGAAGGGGTGCCCAGTGCCGCCCTGCCGCTGGCCCCGCTCGCGCTGCGGGTTCAGGGCAAGCCGGCGCTGGAGCGCACCCAGGCCTTCGTGCGCGGCGAAGTCGAGGTCCAGGATGCTGGCAGCCAGCTGCTTGCACATATGGCCGCGCCGCGCCGCGGCCAGACAGTGATCGATTTCTGCGCGGGCGCGGGCGGCAAGACGCTTGCCCTGGCGGCGCTGCTGCGCGGCTCAGGCCAGGTGTTCGCCTGCGACGTATCGGCGGCAAGGCTGGCTCGGCTGCGGCCGCGCCTGGCCCGTTCGGGCGCCACCAACGTCCAGCCCTTCGGCATCGACAGCGAGCATGACGTCAAACTCGATCGGCTGGCCGGCCGGGGCGATGTGGTGTTGGTCGATTCGCCGTGCAGCGGCACTGGCACCTTGCGGCGCAATCCCGATCTGAAGTGGCGCTTCGATCCAGCCAGTCTGGTCACTCTCGCCGCCACCCAGCGCTCCATCCTGGCCGCAGCGGCGCGCCTGGTGCGGCCCGGCGGATCGCTCGTTTATGCCACCTGCAGCCTTCTCGACGAAGAGAACGATGCGGTGCGCCGCGATTTCGAGCGGGATTTCCCCGGCTGGCAGGTCGAGCCCGCCGTCGAGGTTCTGGCGCGGCAGGGCATCACCCTGACGCCGCTGCTCGATCCGCAAGCGCTGATCCTGCGCACTGACGTTCACGGGACAGATTCGTTCTACGCAGTCCGCTGGCGGCGACCAGGCTGAGCGCCGCGCGGAGCCAGGCGTGAAGACCGAGACGCTGTTCAATTCGCTCCTGCGCGATCTGTGGACGGACCTGCAGCAGCCAGATGTGATCTGGCAGCTGGGCACGATTGTCGTCTGTTTGCTGGCGGCGTGGCTGCTCGAGCGCTGGGCGATCGCGCGCTGGCGGCCGGCGCGGGCGGGGGCCACGCAAGCCGCGCCGATCCAAGCAGGGCCTGCGCACGCAGCGCCGACACAAGCTGATCTGCCGCCCGTTAGCGAGGCGGCCGTCCGGGCGGTGAGCGAACACGGCCTGCTGACCATTCAGGGGGCGCATGGCGCGCTGGGGCGTGTGGTCTTTCCAGCGTTCGCCGCGGCCCTGATCATGGCGGCCAGACCGGTGCTTGGTCTGTGGCATCACACCCAGCTGCTGCATGTGGCGCTGGTCCTGCTGGGCGCCCTGGCGGTGGTTCGCGGCATCGTCTACGTCATCTCGAAGCTCGCGCGCACGCCCTCGATCACCGCGTTCGAGCGTCTGCTGGTTGCGCTGGTCTGGGTTGCGGTTGCGTTGTATGTCACCGGCTACGGGGTCGACGTGATCGCGCTGGCCGAATCCGTGGTGTTTACGGTCGGCAAGCAGCACATTTCCTTGTGGGCGATTTTGTCCGCCAGCTTCTGGGTCCTGGGCACGCTGCTGGCCGCGCTCTGGCTGGGTGGGGTGCTCGAGAGCCGTCTGCTGGCGGTCGACACCGGCGACATGGGTGTGCGCGTCGCGCTGGCGCGGGTGCTGCGCGCCGTGCTGCTGCTGCTCGCGGTGCTGGTGGGTCTCTCGCTGGTGGGCCTGGACATCACCGCGTTGTCGGTATTCGGTGGCGCCCTCGGGGTCGGGATCGGCCTAGGGCTGCAACGGATCGCCAGCAGCTACATCAGCGGATTCGTGGTGCTGCTGGAGCGGCGGGTACGCCTGGGCGACATCATCACTGTCGACAAGTATCACGGCCAGGTGACCGAGATCCGCACTCGCTTCACCATCGTTCGGTCGCCGCAGGGCTGGGAATCGATCGTGCCCAACGAGATGCTGATGGCCAATCCGGTTCAGAATTTTTCGAAGCAGGCGGCCTCGCGGCTCAAGAGCCGGGTGACGGTTGCCTACGGCACCGAACTCGATGCGCTGCTGCCGAAACTGCTCGCTCTGGCCAGTGCGCATCCGCGGGTTCTGGCCGAGCCGGCGCCGGCGGCGTTTCTGGTTTCGTTCGGGGCCGACGGCCTCGATCTGGAACTGGGCTACTCGATTACCGATGCGGAAACCGCTCGCCACGCGGTGTTGTCCGACATCAATCGTTCGATATTGGCGACATTGGTGGCCGATGGTATTGAAATACCGTATCTGCAACGCGAGATACAGGTATTGAACCCGAAGGTCGCGGGGTACACTTCCGCCAATTCTTGACTGGGTATTTGGGAGACATTATTTTGGTGGACGCTGTACTGTCGTTTCTTGACACTGGCCTGCTTGATTTTTCCTGGTGGCAAATCGTTATCTACACACTGGTGGTGACACACATCACCATTGTCGGCGTTACGGTCTATCTTCACCGCTGTCAGGCGCACCGTGCGCTCGACCTGCATCCGGTGATGTCGCACTTCTTTCGCTTTTGGCTGTGGCTGACCACGGGCATGGTCACTCGCGAATGGGCTGCTATCCATCGCAAGCACCACGCGCGCTGCGAAACTCCCGAAGATCCGCACAGCCCGCAGACCCGCGGTCTGCGCAAGGTGCTGCTGGAGGGGTCAGAACTGTACCGGGCGGAGGCGAAAAATCTCGAGACCCTCGAAAAATTCGGCCACGGTACGCCTGACGACTGGATCGAGCGGCATCTGTACACGCCCTATTCGCATATCGGGATCTTCGTCACGCTGGGGTTGTGCGTGCTGCTGTTCGGCGCCATCGGCCTGAGTGTGTTCGCCATTCAGATGCTCTGGATCCCCATCACCGCTGCCGGCATCATCAACGGAATCGGTCACTACTATGGTTATCGCAACTGGGATTGCCCGGATGCCAGCACTAATGTGTTTCCCTGGGGCATCCTGATCGGCGGCGAAGAACTGCACAACAACCACCACGCGTTTGCCAGTTCCGCCAAGCTGTCGGCGAAGTGGTATGAGTTCGACATCGGCTGGATGTACATCCGGATCATGAGCATGCTCGGGCTGGCCACCGTTCGCCGCCTGGCGCCCAAGCCCAGATTCGCCCAGGCCAAGCCGGTCGTGGACATCGAAACCTTGCACGCGGTCATCGCTCACCGCTACGACATGATGGCGGCGTTCGCCGATTCATTGCGCCGTGCCTGCGCCGACGAGACCCGTCGCCTCGGGTCGGCGCGCGAGGGCGAGGCTGCTGCGCTGACCGCTGCGCGCCGCTGGCTGGTGGTTGATGCCGGCAAATGGACGGCCGAGCAGAAGGCGCGGGTCGGCGAGGTATTCGCTGCCAGCGACAGCGTCCGCAGGCTGGTCGAGATGCGCCAGGAACTCGCCGCCATCTGGGAGCGTTCGACGCTCAACAAGGATCAGTTGCTGCTGCAGTTGCAGCAGTGGCTGGCGCGGGCCGAAGCCAGCGGCATGCGGCCGTTGCAGGACCTCGCACTCAGAGTGCGCAGTTACGTTGCCTGAAGCGGGCCTGCTCTTTTCAGTTTGGGTTCCGCAAAACAAAAGCCCCGCCATGGCGGGGCTTTTTGCTGACTCGCAAGACCGCGGCGC